>CAYUTB010000287.1:0-1513 GCA_964447425.1 uncultured Candidatus Bathyarchaeia archaeon | reverse complement strand
TTGTCTTCTCCTTGAACACATCATTACCCCTTATATGGTCTCCATCACGGTGGGTGTTCACTATGAGCTTCACATCACCTAGCCACCTACCCTTACCCCGGATCAATGGAAAAACAAAGTCCACAGGGGTGTTCTCGTACCCTGTGTCTATCACCCCTATGTTATCCTCGCCGAATATCACCAGAACGCTGCAGTACCATCCAGGCCTCATATCCTGCCTAATTACGTAAAGGTCCTCAGAAACCTTCTCAACATTCTCCAAGATAATCCCTAAAAATAGTTTAGACCTAGGTGAATAAAACAGGTCTCCCCTAAAACGGATAGAGGTTAGGTATAAAGTACCTTTTCCAGTAGATGCTCTGCACGTGTTGTGTTGAATACGGCGCATTCGCAGCACTTGCCCATGATCTTTGCTGCTTCCTTGGGTGTGAGTTTCCTCATCCTGACTTGCTCCATCATCTTGTGTATGAGGCTGAATGAGGCCATGCCGTGGCCGCAGAGGGTGTTTATCTCCAAAACATCTCTCTCGGGGAGGCGATCCTTGGCTCCCCAGAATCCTAGGCTGTGCTCTACGCTGTGGCGTTCGATACTATTCTTGTGGCAGCACTCATGGACGCCTTCGAGGAGGCCGCTGATGTTTATTGATATGCCTAGGTCTGCCTCTATTAGCTCTGCGAGTACTTTCTGTAGGGTATCTAGGTCTGTGAATACCGCGCCAGAGGTTGAGCCATCCTTCAGGTTCATCAAGTCATTGAAATCTACGTCATCCATTAGCACTGACCCCATCTTGCTGCTGCCAATGTTTACTGGGTTGTATTTTTTACAGATTCGTAGGAATTCATGTATCTTGGGGGCTGAGCCCTCCCTGTTGATGCCTCTGGCTAGTGTGACGAATACTACGTAGTCTTCTTTGAGGGCTTCCTGGGTTCCCTGGCGGTGTAATGTGTTGGTCATTGCTCTGCCTCCTTGTAGAGGGGTCTTCCTAGTCCAAGGTTGGTTTTGCCGTTTGAGGATAGCTTGTAGCCGGCTTCTCTTACCCATTTCTCGTGGGGTACCGAGCCATCGGGATTGCACTTGGATGCGACTCCTACGCTGAATACCGCGTCGGTCTCCTCCTGTATCTCCTTCAGGGTGTTCAGGTAGTCTGGTATCTTCTCAAGCCTTGTCTTGACCTCTATTATGGCTGATAGCACCTTCTCATCTAGCACATCGTCGCGTATCTTTCCCGTCGTTGTATCGGTCATGAGTTGTGTTACTGGGTTGAAGGCCTCAAAGTGGGGTTCAAGAGGAGCCAAAGCCATGGCGATCTTCTCGACGTCTCTGAAGTGTGCGCCTGTCCCGGGGCGCCCTAGCTCGATAACTATACCTGCTTCTCCTTCTCCGAGTCTGCCTGTGACATCGTTTGTCTTGATCTCCTCTGTTCCTCTGCCACCGACTCCTGTCCCTGCGTGTACTACTGTTGGGTCGCTGAAGGCTGCCCGTAGGCTGCGCGGGTACTCTAGCTCTGGTGGCG
>CAYUTB010000286.1:0-1533 GCA_964447425.1 uncultured Candidatus Bathyarchaeia archaeon | reverse complement strand
TATCCCGGTACCCGTTATCCCTGATTCCGCGAGGCATCCCGATCTCGCCGAGAACACGATCATAGACATATGGTCCAACCATTTCCCCTGTGATGTTCCTCAATGCGAGTGCCATCTGTTCTAGCCCAAAGTTGCTGTAGTTGAAGCCGTGTCCCGGCTCAAAGAGTAATTTATGATGATGGGGTACATCCTGGAAGTACCACCACCCGAAGCAGTATTCATACATCTGATAAGCCCCCGTGTAGCCCTCAAAGCGGTGTCGGGGGCTGGGAGCGAGCCAAGGCTCATCGGATTCATGCCCACTGGTCATGGAGATTACGTGTTTGACCTTGATCTTTTTCTTTCTCGGGTCTGTGATGGGTTGATCCCATATCTGAGGAATCAGTGAATCCTCCCTGTTTGAGCCAACCAGCAGGGTATCTAGGTTTACCCTGTCCCGGTACTCGTCTAGGAATACCCCTATGGCTGTCCCGAAGACTGATTTGGTGGAGGACTTCACATCATTACATGAGTCCCTCGTCCACGGCTGCGGTCCACCCTCTGAGCCGGTTACGTAGCTCTCACCGATAACGTAGCCGTTGTGGATTATTACTAGGGCTCCGCCGTGGCTCCTTGTAGAAGCCTCGCTGTCATGATATCTGATGGCTTCATTCAGTTTATCGGTGTTTACGCCCAGTTTCGCTGGGTCTGTGTGGCGCCAGCCTCCCTCTGTCTCTGGGGGTGGATAATATTCATCAGTCATGTTCTGCACCTGATAAATGTAGCCTCAATGATTTTAAAATACGCGAGAAGATAAGGATGAAAAGATGTGGGCTATTTTTCTTTAAGCCTGATGGCTAGTTTGGCTACTGCGGCTCCGAGGTCGTGGCTGGTGCGCATGCCCTCCTCGTCCTGTAGCACATCTCCCGGTGCCTGTCCTACTGCGTTGGCGTAGCTGGCTATGCCGGGTACGATCATCTTCTGTGAGAGTATGAATAATAGCTGCTGGGTCCAGACATTCGCCAAGCCTGTTCTCCGAGCCACACTCATGGCACCTGCTACCTTGCCTTCGAAGACGGTTCTGCCTCTTGCGCTGCTGTTGTAGTAGCCTGAGCGGTCTATGAGTGCCTTCATCTGGGGCGTCATGGATTCGAAGTAGCTTGGGCTCGCGAATAGGAGTCCATCTGCCTCCGCCATCCTGTCAAAGACTTGCATGAAGTCGTCGTCTATGACGCATTTTCCTGTCTTGCTGCATGCTCCGCATGCTGTGCAGGGCTCGACCCGTTTGTCTGCTAATCGGATCATCTCGGTCTCTGCCCCGGTGCTCTTGGCTGCCTCTAATGCGTGCTTTACAACGAGTTCTGTGTTTCCGCCCCGTCGTGGGCTTCCAACTATGCCTATTACTAGTACCATGGGCATAGGTGCAGTTGTTGTGTGTATAAATCTACGTAGCAGAAGCTTTCCTGCGGTTATGTTTGAACTGGTACAGGGAGTAGGCGGCCATCATGCAGAAGAAACCGGCGACGAGGGTCATCCCATAACTCCTTGATACTA
>CAYUTB010000285.1:0-1579 GCA_964447425.1 uncultured Candidatus Bathyarchaeia archaeon | reverse complement strand
AGATCGATGTCACGGTAAAAATCACTGGAAAGGTACTGCCCGGCGTAATCTGGTGTCCACGAGAACTAATAGATGAGAATGGAAACCCCCAGAACGGTCTAGCTCCCGGCACTCCTCAAAAGATAGGAGGCGGACCCATGTTCAACACAGTTAAAGTGAGGTTCAAGCAGTAACCATTTTACCTCCTCTTCTCCCCCTATTGAGACATGAAGATCCTTGAAGACATACGAGTACTCGACCTAACCCAGTTCTGGTTCGGCCCCTTCTGCACCATGATGCTCGCAGATATGGGAGCCGAGGTTATAAGAATCGAGCCCCCATGGGGCAGCGTAGACCGCCTAGCAGACGCTTTCATCGTGGGTGGTAGCAGCTACACGTTTCATCAGTTGAACCTGAACAAGAAAGGACTCACATTGAACCTAAAAACAGACGAAGGCGTAAGAGTCTTCAAGGAACTATTGCTCAAGGCCGACATAGTCGTACAGAACTTCAGACCCGGAACCATGGAGCGGCTGGGCCTCGGCTATGATGTTCTCAAAGAGCTAAACCCAAGGATCATATACGCTGCATTGAGTGGCTTCGGTCAAACAGGACCATACAGAGAACGCCCCTGTTTCGCCCCCATCGCCGAGGCTATGAGCGGACATACTAGGCTTACCGGTGATGAAGTAGACCCGATGGGTCCTCCTATCGAGATGGCGCAGGCTTATGGTGATCTTGGACCCGGTCTATTCGCTGCTATGAGCATAATTGCTGCTATTAGGCACCGTGATAGGGTAGGGGTAGGTCAGATGATCGATGTAGCTCAGCTAGACTGCATGACTGCCCTAAACATGGGTATAACAGGCTATAATCTATCAGGTATGTTACTCCACGAGATAAAGGCAAAGTACCCCATGGCAAGGGGATTCGGTGGTCTCTTCCAGACCAAGGATGGGTACATAAGACTAGCAATTTTTAGTCCACGACTCATCGATGACCTCAGAGCGCACATGGGGGTCGAGGAGGTATCCGAGGAACTGATCGCTGAAAAAGTCCGCGAGATGACCCGTGACCAAGCTGTTGATTACTTTGTAGAAGCTAAGGTTCCCGTAGCACCTGTGTATAGCCTAGATGATGTTGTTCAAGACCCTCACTTGACTGAACGTGATATGTTCACCACAGTTGAACACGCTAACGCTGGGCCAGTAAAGGTTGTGAACTTCCCGGTGAAGTTCAGTGAGACTCCGGGGAGAGTCGAGAAAGCCTCTCCTGTAATCGGGGAGCATAACGAATTCGTGCTGAAGAAGATTCTGGGCTACGATAATGAGCAGATTGAGACTTTAAAGAAGGCAAATGTAATCGCGGAGTAATTGAGATGAAGTACAGCATCACTGGAGTCATCCGAGAATACCCCGGGATAAATATCGGTGTCCTCGTTGGACGAGACATGGATAATAAACGCCCGATACCTGAACTATTTCAGCTCCAAAAACAAGCTATAAGAAGCGCTCAGGAGCAGATAGGAGACCAGCCTCCCACTAAGCATCCTCACATCGCCTCATGGAGAGAACTGTACAAGAGCTTCGGCACGAAGCCC
>CAYUTB010000284.1:0-1592 GCA_964447425.1 uncultured Candidatus Bathyarchaeia archaeon | reverse complement strand
TGTTTCCCTGAATCATGAGTCTCCAGAGTAAACCACCGGAGATGAGTGCTACAGCTATAACGCCTAGGATGCTGAATAGGGCTCTTTTCTTCATGGGGTTCACCGGATACTGTGATGGATGGTAGATGATTGATAATGATTGTGTTTAAGTAACCTTATAACTTGCCAAATCTTGGATTTTTTAACACGAGTTGAATAATGTGAGTCAAAACAGGAACCTGATAATCATAGGCGTCATCGCCGCAATAATAATCATCCCGACAATAGTAGTATGGAGCAGCTACAATGGACTGGTGTCAGCCGAGATACAGGTAGAGAACGAGTGGGCGCAGATACAGGTACAGTACCAGCGCAGGTACGATCTAATCCCAAGAGTAGTAAACGCCACAAAGCTCTACATAAACTACGAACAGCAGCTACTGACCGATATCGCGAAGGCTAGGAGTGGCTGGACAAACAGCCTCAGCGGCACAGTCGATGAACAGATCAATGCAACGGGTGAGATGGACAGCGTCTTTAACAGGCTTTTAGCCATCACCGTTTTGGAGGATTACCCTGAGCTTCAGGGGAACCAGCTTGTACTAGGTCTGATAGATGAACTTGAGGGAACCGAGAACAGGATATCAGTCGCCCGTCTCAGATACAATGAAGCAGTCACAGAGTACAACAAACAGGTACGCCTATTCCCCGGGAGCATAATCGCTGGCATGTTCGGCTTCGAGAAGAAGACCTACTATCAGGCTGGTGAAGGCAGCGACGTTGCACCGAACGTACCCATCTAGGTGAGTGTTTCTGAGGAAACAAGCCCTCACATTAATCATATTATCCATATTATTGACGCCTACCATCATCGTTGGCGCTCAGTCTAGACCCGGCTATGTTTATGACTACGCTTACCTTTTGGATGAATCAGAGATAGGAGCCATCGAGGATCTTTGCGCTGAGATTGATAACAACATCACAGCGGAGGTGGTAGTTGTGATCCTCCCGAACCTCAATGATTATGGGGGTAGCATCGAGATGGCGAAGCTGGAGTACTTCAACGACATACCTCTTGAAGGAATAACCGGCATAGGTAAGAAGGGAAAAGACAACGGCGTGCTGATCCTGATAGCGGTTGAGGAGCATGAGTGGGCTTTCGAGATAGGCTATGGTGTGGAGGGAGAGCTTACCGACAGCGAATCAGGCAGGATAGGCAGAGAGGTAATCACACCATACTTCCAGCAGGGAGAATACTACTATGGGTTATTCATCGCAGTCGCCTATGTGGGGGAGGAACTGGGATACGATGTGGAGAACTTTGAGACCTCCACAGACCAGTATGTTGAGCCAAATATCATTGAATACCTTTTCAGTAACGACCCATCCCTAATCCTCTGGTGGCTACTGGGAATAGGAGGAGACTTCGTCATCCTCATCATCATAATAATAATTTTAGCCATCCTGTTCGGAGCCCGCGGAGGAGGACTGGGTGGTGGAAGAGGTGGCTGGGGTGGCGGTGGGGGTCGCAGCGGCGGGGGCGGCTCAAGGGGAAGATGGTAGTTAAACCAGTGGAGCCACCCGTTCCATCAACAGTTTGATGGACTCGGCTT
>CAYUTB010000283.1:0-1610 GCA_964447425.1 uncultured Candidatus Bathyarchaeia archaeon | reverse complement strand
GGTTTAGACGATATTATTTCGTCTAAGGGTCTATACGAAATCCGGCTCCACCCGAAAAACAATGACCATTGCGCCATAATACTCGGCTAACTCCTTGACAGCGGCTGAGGCTCGCCTAGATCCATAAAAAACACTGTATTGTATCATCTCTCCACCAAGGGTGCTCAGTATTTCCTGTAGGTTCTGATAGAATCGCCCAACTGGTTGATCGTCTCTAAAATCATAGCAGACGACCCAGTTTGTGTCCTCTGATTCATCAAATATGTTATCGATTATTTTCTGGGCTATGCTTTTTCTACCCATCTCGATAACGCATGTACCATTAGACGAAATTATTTCGACTGTACCCCTATACGAAATAACAAGAGACAGAAGGAAAGAGACACACCAAATAAAAAGGGTTAGAGATACTCCCTGAACCATCGCAGAATATGCTGCATTCTCTCTTCCCGGTGCTTGGGCTTACCCGATCTGCTGAGCTCATGGTTCTCATCCGGGAACCTGATCAGCTCAGTGGGCACATTGTTGAGTTTGAGGGCTGTGAACCATTGTTCTCCCTCAGCCATGGGGCACCTGTAGTCCTGTTCGCTGTGGATCAGTAGGCAAGGGGTCTTCACCCTGTCCACGTAGTAGATGGGGCTGTGTTTCATCTGCTCCATGAGTTCGTCGCCCCAGTATGTCTTGGCTCCGCTTATGGACTCGGGTTGCATGAACCCCATATCGCTGACCCCGAATTTGCTGACCCAGTTGCATATGCTTCTGCATGTGACCGCTGCCTTGAAGCGGTCTGTCTGTGTGATTATCCAGTTGGTCGTATAGCCCCCGTAGCTTCCGCCTGTTAAGCCGAGGCGTTTCTCATCGATCCACGGGTACTGTTTCAGCGCCTCATCGGTGAAATCCATGAAGTCATCATAGTCTACCTCACCGTAGTGGCGCATCACTCCCTGTGTGTACGCCTCCTCGTAGCCTGCTGAGCCCCTTGGGTTCGTATATATAACTGCCCAGCCCTCTGCGGTTAATAGCTGGAACTCCTGGAAGATGCCTTCTCCGTATACGCCTCTTGGTCCACCATGCATCTCAAGTACACATGGATAGGATGCGCCTTTCTTCCAGTCACTGGGCTTCATCATCCACCCGTCCACGGTTCTCCCGAGCCTGTTCTTGAATGTGAAGTGCTCTGGAGGTGATAGGTTCAATTGGGTTAATAGTTTCTTGTTAAAGTCGCTGAGCTTCTTCTCGCATCCATCCAACAAGTATAGTTCGCATGGTTCGAGTGATGTCATGGCGTTGTAAGCGATGACTCCGTTATCGGCTACGCTGAATCCGTCAACGGTCTTGCCGGAGACGATGGCCTCAAGTTTCTTGTTTCCTATATTTATCCTGTAGAGGTTGCAGTATGGCGTGTCAGCGGTGTTGAAGTATATGTACTCACCGTCGCTGCTCCAGACTGGGCCATCCCCGGGTGTGGCGACCCTTAGATCGCTTCCGATGCCGATCAGGAGGCTCCTGTTGAAACCCCCGGTGAGGAGTTCAGGTTCACCGCCCTTGACAGGTAACTTGTATAGGTCGTTGTCGACTGCGAGTTCCTCGGGTCTGTGGTTTCCTATGAA
>CAYUTB010000282.1:0-1624 GCA_964447425.1 uncultured Candidatus Bathyarchaeia archaeon | reverse complement strand
ATCGAAAAGATCAGCAAGATGGAAAACATCAAGGTCCTCACCAGCACAACGGCTGTGGGATACTACCCCAACGAAAACACTATGCTATTAGTTGGTCCAGATGAGACAAGCATCCGCATCAAGGCCGATAAATACATCGTCTCAACAGGCGCATACGAGAAGAACCTTGTCTTTGATAACAATGATATACCCGGTGTATATGGCGCGGGAGGAGTTCAGACTCTTCTCAATGTGTATGGGATAAAACCCGGCAACAGGGGCCTTATGATTGGCACAGGAAACGTCGCTTTGATGGTAGCGTACCACCTTATCCAAGCAGGAGTAGATGTGGCTGGAGTAGTCGCTCCCAGTATCACACGAATTAAAGGCTATCATGTGCACGCAGCCAAGATTAAACGGCATGGAGTACCGATCATCACTCGCCACACCATTCTGAAGGCTTTAGGCACTGATAAGGTAACGGGCGCCATCATCGTTGAGCTGGATGATAAGTATGAGCCCATAGAAGGGACCGAGAAGAAGATTGACTGCGACTTCATATGTGTCGGAGTCGGTTTGACACCAGCGTACGATCTTGTCAGGTTATTCAACCCCGAGATGAAATATGTGCCAGCCCTTGGTGGATTTGTACCTATTCGAGACAAAAAATTCAGGTTCTCCGAAAACGCCTACATCGCCGGAGACTGCAGCAGCATAGAGGAAGCCACCACAGCCATGCTGGAAGGCGGCTTAGCTGGGCTCTACGCAACCAAGGCACTTGGGATGAATACCCCAGACATCGATGAGAAAATAGCAGAGTATACCCACGCGCTAGAGGAAGACAGAGATTCACCGTTCAGCACAGGATTGGTAAAAACACTGCGGGAAGTAACTGTCGAAGATATTATGGAGGTATTAGCGTGAATCCAGAAAACGAGTTAAGTCCACTTCAGAGAGGCTACTATACACGTGAAGAGATATCCCATGTTTTACCTCCCAAGGAGAGGGTAGAGAAAGGGCGAGTTGCTGTAATCGAGTGCATCGAGGAGATCCCATGCAACCCTTGTGCAGTGGTTTGCCCGATTAAGGCGATATTCAAGGAAACTCTTTGCACACCCAGCATTGTTCTGACCGATAAATGTTCAGGATGCACAAAATGTGTGGGAGTATGCCCCGGATTAGCCATCTTTCAACAGATGATTAAAGACGGAAAAGGCTACGTTACTATGCCCTATGAACTCAGCCCTGAGCCCAAACTAGGGGATAAAGTCACGTTATTTAATCGAGCAGGAGAAGACGTGGGCACAGGCGTAATTGTACAGCCCACATATCAGAGCAAAGGCGACGCATATCCCAGATGGATTGTCACGGTCGAGATGAATGACCCTGACCTCTGCTACGATGTAAGAGCCATAAAGATCAGGAGAGGCAAAGATGACTCATAATGAGATCATAGTTGTGGGCGCTGGAGCCGTAGGGCTCAGCATCGCGTACAACCTGATGAAGAAGAAAAAAGACGTACGGGTCCTCGAAAAAAGTTACATGAACGCAGGCTCAACTGGGAGAAACACAGGAATCATTAGGGAAAGGATACCCCATAAAAACCCGGAAACACAGAAAACTCTCAGCAAAATAGCTACCATGG
>CAYUTB010000281.1:0-1628 GCA_964447425.1 uncultured Candidatus Bathyarchaeia archaeon | reverse complement strand
CGTACCTGTATCTGCCTGATGAGACTATGCTTCAGGAGGGTATGACCTTCACAGTGGAACCGAGCATATTGCTGTTCGGTGAGTGGAGTGCACGGGTAGAGGATGTGGTGATGGTAACCAAGGAGGGCGGAGTCCCCTTCAGCAACTACCACAAAGAGCTTACCGTCATCTAATTTATCCCCTAAAGCGCCGGGAAAAAAGGCTTACCAGTCCGTGTTTATGCACCGATTTCTCGGCTACCAAGACGCTTTTCGTCACTATTCGGGATCATAAATAAGCTGTTTTGGGGCTGGTTTCACTGTTGGGAGCCCTGTAAAGGCTGGGATAGGTTACCCCCCCCTCCCCCTATGACTATGGATAAGGTATATACACTGAGCTTTATCAGAGTAATTATGACTCAGGTAAACGAAGTCTATCTATGCAAGATCTGCGGCAACAAGGTCAAAGTTCTGGAGAGCGGAGCGGGTACACTTGTATGCTGTGGGCAACCCATGGTAAAAGTAGAGAAGTAAAAAAGGGTGCATAGCTGTACCCATTCCTCTTTTTTGATTCGGTTTTTAAACCCTGTTTCACATGGATTATCAGTGAATTTTCTAATGAAGATAACCCCTGATACAACACTCAAGCACCTCGTCGATGAGTACCCCTTTCTCATCGATTATCTCCCAACACTCTCTCCAGAGTACAAACAACTCAAGAACCCTGTGATGCGGGAGACCATGTTCAGAGTCGCCACGATAAAAAGAGTGGCAGCTAACGGCGGCTACACCTCAGATGAGCTCATCACAAAGATAGAGATAGAGAGACAAAGCTCAGTGAAGACCAAGGAGGAGCGGAAAGAGGTGCTGAAGAGTATCATAAGGGACCTTCACGCAGGAGTAGAAATGGAGATACTGCGAAAGAGATTCGCGGATTTGGTTGAGGATGTGAGTGCCTCGGAGATCGCTGAGATTGAGCAGAGCCTCATAAACGAGGGGTTGCCGGAGACCGAGATCAAACGGCTGTGCGACGTCCATGTGGAGGTATTCAAACACGCCTTAGATGATCAGGATGTGCCTCATCCACCGGCGGGGCACCCTGTTCACATGTTTATGGTGGAGAACAGGGCAGCCGAGAACCAGATGAAGAAAATAGACAAACTCCTCGATGAGATAAAGCCAGCGAGCTCGGAGAGCATAAGACAACATAAAAAAGAGCTTGAGGCGAATCTGGATAACATCTCAGAGATCGAAAAACACTATATCAGAAAAGAAAACCAGTTATTTCCGAAACTGGAGGCTCATGGAGTATCGGGACCAGGCCAAGTCATGTGGGCTATCCACGACGATGTGAGAGCAGCATTAAAGATCGCGAGAAAACAGTTAGGCGATAACGACCCCCTGGTATTGACTGCCCTTGATGAGATCAACACCACCATCCGGGACATGATCTACAAGGAGGAACATATTCTCTTCCCAATGAGCCTCGAAACCCTAACAGACAGGGAGTGGCTTGAGGTTAAGATGGGATCAGCTGAGATAGGGTACTCGTGGACCGAGCCCATGGTGGACTGGAAGCCGGAGCTACCACCCGAAGAGGAGAAAGTGATAGTGGCAGCCACTATAGGGAAGGTTACGTTGGACACCGGA
>CAYUTB010000280.1:0-1635 GCA_964447425.1 uncultured Candidatus Bathyarchaeia archaeon | reverse complement strand
GTCCCGGAATAGATTCACTTGTTGCCATGGTTTGTCTCACACACCAGCAAACATAAGCTAAAGCTAATGAATAACATTTTGCTCCAAGAAAAGGCTGTGTGCCAGTTTTCCTTATCTCAGTGGGCTCGGATCATCTGTTTATCTCATATAGCATATCTCTGATGGGTATTCGATGAATAAACTGGTTGAGTACTTGGGTGAGTATTATCATCCTGGTGGGGATGCTTTCAAAATAGCGTTGGCCACGGAGCTTATTGAGAGATCCGGGTTCACGGTTGAGGAGGTTCATCTGATGGCGTTGATGGCTTACAGAGAGGAAATGATCCTGATCGGTAGGCTGAGAGTCAAGGGTAACAGATGGGGAGTAGATAAGATGATTCCGGGTGACATTGATAATATGGCGATAACGAGAAAAGGCATAGAATGGATAAAATTGAACAAAACCCGAATTGAAGCCTCCATTTCTTAATCAGTATAAAATAAACTCCGAATTAGAGATACTCAATAATTATTTCAACTAACACTCACAAATACGGCAGAGTGCGGGGAGTAAGCCCCGAACAGACTTTACCAGTAAAATATAGTTGTTTTTCTCCAAATTATGGATCCATTTCTTTTTTGCCGCCTATTTTCATATGGTTTCTTTGGAAATGAAAGGCTTAACTCTTAAATTCTACTCATCTGAGTATTTTTTTGAAGCCTGTTTTCTATAAAATAACCTTTGTGTGGTTGATTTCAACTACTTCATAGCCTTTTACTCTAATTTCAAAGAATAGATAGTCACACGCGTGAAACTATTAAAGAAGGTTATTCTTTAAGATGCATCTGTATTCCTTTCAGGTTCTCGTCAGCTTCCTCGATTTTTCCCTCAGCTAAGAGATTTCGAGCTATATCGATGTGGTGTGATGCGCAGTCTTTAAGATCATGGCTGTTTTGGCAACCCCTGCAAGTATGTTTTTCAGTCATTTCAGTCATCATACAGACATTAGATAAATTTATAAAATTATTGATAATATTATAACCAATTATGTGTTGTAATGGTGGATGTCATAACTCAAACCTAGATAAAGCTCAGGTGTTGAGGAAATACTTCAAAGCTCTTCACTGTTCCATCCGTTGGGATATTATCGCAATTATTGGCCATGAATCAAAAGGAACCAACGAGATATATGATGAGCTTGCTTACAGAGGCCAAACTTTAGCGAAATCCAGTTTATATTATCACCTTGGAGAGCTGAGAGCTGCCGGTATAATTGAGGTTTCAGGATACAAAGAGGAAGGCGGCGGAGCACCAGAAAAACTCTGGAAACTAGAAACACATGAAATCAAGATCAACCTAATTGACGACATAAAATAAGAAGGATTTACACATGATAAATACTGTCAAGTACAAAATAAATGAATGCAAAAAATACAAATTACGCATTGAAATATACACATCCATTGCTCGACCAACTCACCACGACATTACTATTCAGCAAAAACAAAACGAGGGGCTTAATTGAGCAGCTTGAAACGTTCATTCAACTATCTTAAACCATACTCCAAAGAAGCAGCGGGAGCAATAATCCTATTGGGGCTAGTCGTAGCCGCTAATCTCTCTATACCCCGCCTAGTACAAGTAATCATAGACGA
>CAYUTB010000279.1:0-1658 GCA_964447425.1 uncultured Candidatus Bathyarchaeia archaeon | reverse complement strand
ACGGATGACCCCGACTAGCCCTCTTCATCGTCGCATCCCAGCCACGAGGCACCACGCCCTGGTATCCCTTATCCCTGTACACCACCTCACCAGACATTGACAAGTCAACCCTGTTATCATGCACATTTGCGGGAGTCGTCTCCAACTCCCGGATCAACCCATGATCCAGATCCATCTTCATATGTAGCTTGTACCCAAAAAAAGACCTACCCTTCTTAACCCAAGCACCATCACGACTCCGACGCGTCCGAGCCATTTCTCCCCGCGGCTTATCAGCCGCTGCGTGGCCCGGATCCGATGTTATAAAAGACGCATCCTGCACCACACCCTTCCGGACAGTGAGACCCTTCGCGTCAAGCTGCCGCTGCAGCTCAGCCCAGATCAGTTTGTCCCGACCCGTCTCAGCCAGGCGTTCTCTGAACCGCCATACAGTACTATAGTCAGGTGCCTTCTCGGGGAACCCTAGGAAATGCATAAAATCGATGCGATTACCTGCTTGTCGCTCAAGTTCAGGGTCGCTGAGTCCGTACCATGCTTGCAGTACCAGTAGCTTCACCATAAGCACAGGATCCATGTTGGGTCTGCCTCCGCTGGTGCCTTGGTTGGTGTACATGGGTTGTATGATGGGGTGGAATGCGTTCCAGTTGACTAGTTTTTCTATATGGGCTAGTTTATCGCCGTGTTTGGCTGTTTCCTGGTAGAGTTTTCTGATGACGTATGAGTCAAAAGAGTCCATATGTTGAGTTGATGGAAGTGATCAATAAACCTATCCGAGGGGGTAAAAACAGAGGATAATCAAAATTCTCTAAAGACATTTTGTTAAGAAATTAACATGGTATCAGTGGCTCACATTGTACGCAAACAGATGAACAATAAACCATTCATACAGGAATGCATGAACCTGAGACTCATCAACTACGGAGCACTAACAGACTATCTCAAAGAGGACGTAGAGCAAGAACTGGGACGAGAGGTTAATCCACTTACCATCAGCATGGCGCTACGGAGAATTGAGACAGAGATACAAGAGACAACGCTCAACAAGATCAAGATAAACCATCAAACCGACCTATCCTCAAAATCTCATCTCGTCGAATACGTTGTACGTAAAACAGACACCGTACTGGATAACCTCAACAGCTTCTACCGGGACATCAAGGTGGAGGAGGGCGACTTCTTCTCATTCAACCAAGGCATGGTTAATCTAGTCATACTCACAAACGAGCGTCACACGCAACGGATGGATGTATTACTCGCAGATGAGCCCATAGTCTCCAAGCGCACTGGATTGGGAGCCATATTCATGTCGATAAAGGGAAAATGTCGGGATACACCGGGGTTCTTCTATCTACTCACCCGGAGCCTTGCATTTAATAATGTGAATGTTTTGACGGTGACGAATATTGACACTGAGGTCTTTTTCTTGTTTGAAATCCGAGACTTGCCTCGGGCTCATGTGGTGTTGTATGATTTATTGGAGTCTGGTTGGATATAATTGGGCAATATACGTTAAATGACGTAGAATGCTTCGCTGTTTGTCGAAGGGCTTAAGTACGGAGTTCGACACCAGCCTATCAAATCTAGGTGTAAAATATTTGGAGTCAAGACAAACCAATGCCCCGATTTTGTATATGGGCAACAACGCAATCGCAAGAGGA
>CAYUTB010000278.1:0-1668 GCA_964447425.1 uncultured Candidatus Bathyarchaeia archaeon | reverse complement strand
CGAGCTGAAGACCCTAGCCTAAACAACATAACGGGTCGCTGGGTTCCTAACCCAGTTCTTTTGCCTCATTAATGATATTAACAAATCCTGTGCCTCTATGATGGGGTCATTTGTTGGAGACCAGAAGCTTCTGTGGAAAAATGTGTGGGGCATCCTGCGGCATCATAGTCACAACAGAGGATGGAAAGATCACTGACATCAAAGGAGACCCATCTTATCCGCCAACGAGAGGCTTCATCTGCGCCAAAGGCAGAGCGTTTCCTGAGCTCATATACCACAAGGACCGCGTCACCAAGCCGCTGAAGCGAGTAGGATCAAGGGGCTCGGGTCTGTGGGAAGAGATCACCACCGAGGAAGCCCTCAAGTGCATCGGTGAAAAACTCAGGGAGATCACGGCACAGTATGGCTCCGAGTCTGTGGTGCTTCACAGGGGAGCCCACCGAAATGATCTTGTTACGGATATGCTCATAAGACTGGGTAAATCCATAGGGACACCGAACATCGCCAACCTCGATAACGTCTGCAGCATGGCGCGTGCATTCGCGGATATCTACACTTATGGTATGAAGAGTTTCCCAGACACCCGTACTCCCTCAAAATGCATCCTCGTCTGGGGTAGGAACAGCCTTGAGACGGGTAGCGAGAGTATGATCAACATATTCCCAGAGGCGCGGAAAAACAAAGCAGAGATTCTGGTCATCGACCCACGTAGAACCAGTATAGCGCGCCAAGCCACCCACTGGATCAAGCCAAAGCCGGGAAGCGACGGCTACCTAGCACTTGCACTCATAAAGACCATCATAGATGAGCGCCTCTATGATACTGAATTCGTAGAGAACTGGACATTGGGCTTCCCGGAGCTGGTGAAGCTGGTCCATGAGTACAGCTATGAATGGCTGTCAGAAGCCACATGGGTACCCATGGAGGATTACAAAGGATTCGCTAGAACCTACGCCACCACCAAACCCGCCTCAATACAGACGGGAAACCCCATCGACCAGACCCAGAACGCGTTCCACACAGCCAGACTCATCTCGATCCTACGCGCCATCACGGGAAACCTCGACATCCCCGGCGGAGACTTCATGAATAGTGGATACCCGCTGCGTAGCCTCAAAGACATACAGGATCGAAGCACCAGACCCATGATTGGGGCTAGATACGCTGTGGCAGCCAAGGAATACCTCACCCCAAGCCAAGAAACCCTCAGGGCAGCCCTCACGGGGAAACCTTACCCGGTGAAGGCGAGCCTGATGTTTGGCACTAACCCGTTGCTCACCTACGCGGACACGGGGAAGACCTTTGAAGCCTTAGAGAAGCTGGATCTCATCGTCACAGTGGAGTTCTTCAAGACCACCACAGCCATGTACAGCGACATCATACTTCCTGCAGCAGCTAACCACGAGTACGAGGACCTGAGCCCAAGATCAGGACACATCAACACCCGACCCAAGCTGGTTGAGCCCCCAGGTGAATGCAGATCTGATGTGCAGTGGATCAACCTGATAGCAGAGGAGATGGGTGTCGGGGACCAGTTCTGGGAAAACGAGGAGAAAGTATACGACTACGTGCTGGAGCCCATAGGTAAGACCTACAGGCAGCTAGTAGAAGAGGGTACGCTCTGGGCTCCGCAGCGGTACATGAAATACGAAACAGAGGGATTCAGGA
>CAYUTB010000277.1:0-1671 GCA_964447425.1 uncultured Candidatus Bathyarchaeia archaeon | reverse complement strand
CGTCAGAGGTTTACAGATTGATAGAGTCCAGCATGCGGAGGATCGGTTGACCAAGCCATTAATCAGATCGGGACCAAGGGGCTCAGGTTTATTCAGAGAAGCATCATGGGATGAGGCACTAGACCTTGTCGCGGAGAAGCTTCTTGAGATACGGGAAAAGTATGGTCCAGAGTCCGTGCTTCATCTGGGTGGCTCGGGGGCTCCACGTGGGATGCTTCACAACACTAAGCGCACGGTCCTGCGCTTCCTGAGCATGTATGGGGGATACACGGGTAGAAGCCTCAGCTACAGCACCGCAGCCACAACCTACACGACACCTTTCGTACTGGGCACGAATCAGGCTGGGCTTGACGCGGGGTCCATCGAGGATAGCGGACTCATCATCCTCTGGGGAGCCAACGTTGTTGACAATCGCTTCGGCTCCGAGCTTGAGCAGCGGATACGTGAAGCAAAAGCCAGAGGCGTCAAGGTTGTTGTCATCGACCCTCGTAGTACGAGAACCGTCAAGACCCTTAGCACGGACTGGATACAGGTCTACCCCGGCACTGACCCAGCGCTGATGTTAGCTGTGCTTCATGTTCTCGTCTCAGAGGGTTATGTTGCCCGGGATTACGTTGAGAAATACAGCTACGGGTTCAACAGATTAGAGACCCATGTCTTGGGGCTGGATGATGGAGTACCCAAGACTCCAGAGTGGGCTGAGGGAATCTGCGGCACACCAGCAGAGCAGAACAAGTGGCTGGCTCGTATATGCGGAGAAACGCACCCAACAGCACTCATACCGGGACTATCAATACAGAGAACCATCGGAGGAGAGGAGGCAGTTCGCCTAGGGATAGCCCTGCAGACAGCGACAGGCAACATCGGAGTACAGGGAGGCTCATCCGGATCATATACAGGCACATTACCCGGACCAAGAATAGGCTCACTACCAGTACCCGACAACCCCAAGGGAATCGAGGTCCCAACCTACACTTGGCCCCACGCGGTGCTGGAAGGCAAGAAGGGTGGCTTCCCCAGCGACATCAAAGCCATCTACAATGTGGGTGGCAACTACCTGAATCAGGGAAGCGACATAAGGCTGAACATCGAGGCTTTCAAGAGTCTGGAGTTCTCGGTCTGCCATGACAAGTTCCTGACACCCACCGCCATGTACTGTGATGTGGTGCTGCCCGTGACTATGTTCCTTGAGCGAGACGATATCATCAGCGGCGGAGGCAACTTTGTGCTATTCTCCAATAAGGTCTACGAGCCGGTGCCCGATGTGAAGAATGATTATGATATCTTCTGCCTGCTAGCTGAACGCATGGGCTTCGGTGAGCTGTACTCTGAGGGCAAGTCAGAGGAAGACTGGCTCAAAGAGTTCGTCGCAGCCTCGGAGATACCAGACTACGATGAATTCAAAAAGAGTGGAATCTGCTTTGGCGAGAACCAGAGACGAGTCGCGTTCAGGGACTTCATAGAGGACCCTACAGGTCATCCACTGAGTACACCCTCTGGATTGATCCAGATAAGCTCCGAGAGCTTCGCGAGGATGGGTGCATCTGCTTTCCCAGTGTGCCGTCCACTGGAGCCAAATGATGCGTACCCGTTGAGGATGATTACACCCAAGTCGAGGTACCGCATCAACTCCACCAACTACAACATAGAATGGTTCAGGGACCGCGAAGA
>CAYUTB010000276.1:0-1701 GCA_964447425.1 uncultured Candidatus Bathyarchaeia archaeon | reverse complement strand
GCATACTTGGCAGCTCTGGAAACCAGTCTCAGATGTGAAAAAGATACCAGAGACTGTCTTTATTGGCACCATGAGGAAGGAATCCGTTAATCTTACCCCGATCTTCTTCACGTCTGAGTCGAGGAGGTTGAAGAGGGCTCTCTGCTCAGTCAGGGGCCAGTCATCGAGATGCCCTGGGCTCATACCAGTTAGCTTGGATAGGTTGTGTTTCTCTGAGATCAACTCTTTCGTGTACTGGAAGGCTTTCTCCACGATCACATTCTTGATGAGGTCTAGTAGCATGAGGCTCTGACCCGTGGATAGCTTTACCTCATCCAACTCGTGACCCGCAGTAACGACGTATGGGTAGCAGTTCTCCTGTTCTTGGAGGTTTTTCACCAGTACCCTGCTGTTGAATACGTGTCCATCGATGATTACAGAGTTGAGGTCTTTGTGCTCCACACTGCTCTTGGTGTAGATTGCCTTTGGCTTCATCACCGGTGTGATAGAGTCGATGAGTTCCTCTATTTTTTTTACCGCGTATGGCGTGTTTCTGCTGATCTTAAGGCTCTTCATAACTGCCTCTGTTTCAAGCTGGACGGGGATGTCGGTGATTATGGTCAATGGTGTGCCTCGATTCTTTTATCTTGTTAGCCATGATTGGGTATAAAGAATTTCTTCAGTTTCCTCAGTAAAATTTGTTACCAAGGCGTTTTTCGTCATTAATTCCCCGTCACTCTACCACTTTTTTACACTGTTTCTGATCCGTTCTGGGTCGTTCTGCGGGTTTTTTCGGTAAAATATGCCTGTTTATGGCTCCGATGTTTTACCCCCCCCTTCCCCTAGTTTCAAAGAGGGGAAGTTGGAAATTTTTCATGATTTAGTATTAATGATACTGGAAAGGTAATACTGTTCCTGCGAACCGCTTAACAGTGAAGCCAGCCGAGAATAACTTGAGCGCTATGATACTTTCAATGAAAGAAAAAACCATCCTGGGCTCAGGCGCAGCCCTCGTATTAATCGTACTCTTGATACAATACACAGGGGCACCAGCAGTCCCGGTGAACACGGATACCAATAACGCAGATGAAATTAAAGTAACGTTACTGACCAACGCAGGCGTCATGATTGAGGCAGGGGATAAGAGAATCTATATCGACCCCATAGATCTCCCTCAAGGGTATAGGGATTACCCAGCCGACGCCGTTCTCATAACCCATGATCATGGAGACCACTACCAGTATGCAACGATTAACATGCTTCAAAAAGAGGGCACAGTAAACGTATTTCCAGCCATAATGGACTCAGAGATAGCCCGCCACAACGGAGTAGGCGTCACACCGGGGGATGAATTAGAGATAGGAGACATCAAGGTTACCGCTTACTACATGTACACTCTGAGCCCAGATGGCGTTATCCCCGCCAGCCATCCAAGGGAGAGCCAATATACCAGCTACATCATTGATATCGATGGCTTCACCATTTTCCACGCGGGCGACTCCAAGAACATTCCTGAGTACACTGAGCTAACCGATACCATCAACGTAGCGTGTCTGCCCCTTGGACCCGGATGCCAGACCATGAGCGGTACTGAGGTAGTTGATGTCATTCAGGTAATCCAGCCAGACTACTTCATCCCCATCCACTACACAGAGGACAGCTATAGCCAATTCAACAGAATCTACAAACGATCAGTGGAATCAGCGGACTGTACAGTATGCA
>CAYUTB010000275.1:0-1703 GCA_964447425.1 uncultured Candidatus Bathyarchaeia archaeon | reverse complement strand
GGTAGTTAAACCAGTGGAGCCACCCGTTCCATCAACAGTTTGATGGACTCGGCTTCAGCGCCATAGGGGAAGACTATCACAAAGTGATCTACACCCAGTTCAGTGTATCCTCTTATGAAATCAGCTGCCTCCTCAGGGGTCTTGTACTCCCACTTCTTGGTGCCACTGTATTTCTCGTAGGGGGTTGGCTTCGCCTCGGCTCCCTTGATGGCTAGGTGGAGCCCTGCGCTCTTCCTGATGCTAGCGTAGTCTCTGACGTATCGTTTGCAATATTTCTCCAGCACTTTGAGTTTCTCCCCGTAGGTGTCTAGGGGAGTGTTCCATGCGAAGTTGGCAACATCTGCGTGTTTCGCGGTGATCTTGAGGAGCTGATCACCCATACCTCCGATTAATATAGGCAGGGGCTTCTGCACAGGCTTTGGCATGGAGACGGATTTAACGCAGTAGTATTTGCCACTGTACTCCGCCACTGGGTCGTTCCACATCCGTTTGGCGATCTCTATCGCCTCCTCCAGCTGTCTGAGGCGAATCCATGGCTTTGGGAAAGGAATATTGTAAGCATTGTACTCAACCTCCTTCCAACCCGCGCCTATTCCGAAGTAGACTCTCCCCCCTGAAATGTGGTCGAGGCTAGCAGCGATATTGGCGTGCAGAGCAGGGTTCCTGTAGCTCTGGCTCCCCACCATATTGCCTAGGCGTAGGGTCTTGGTCTCGGCTGCTAATGCGCTGAGGGTGGTCCAGCATTCGAGGCAGTTTACATCAACCGCATCCGGTCTGATCAAGAAGTGGTCGCTGGTCCATAGGCTCTCGAAGCCATGTTTCTCAGCTGCTTGAGCTACGTCCCGGATATGTTGATATGTGTACCCGAACTGGGGCTCGATCTGAACCCCGTAATCAATCTTATCCATAAGGAAGATTGGGTGCGAGGAAATATAAATGGGGTTAGAGGGGCTTGCAGATGATCTCGTGAAGCTTCAAATCCCTGATCCTGCTGGATTCAGATGCCTCAAGAACCATCACTGTGTCAGCTCCGGAGTGGCTTCCCGCTACGGCTACAACCTTTGCCCCTGATGGAACCGCGTTGCAGTCCACAGCCATCATGGATATCTCGGCGCATACCTTGACTCCCTGACTGAACTGACGCAGGGTATTCGCGACGATCACATTAGGAGGTGGAACGATAAAGGGCAGCCTCGCCTCCAGTGGCTCGGTTTTCTCTGGGCGCTGCCTACCTATGCCTACACCAACTGCTCCTGTGAGTACATCGGTGCATGTAACCACCTCGCACCCGGCTGCCTTGAGCCTTGCGCGGGTCTCATCTGGCATCTTCTGGACGCCCTTATCGCTGTACCCTGTGGCGTGGGTTACCACCACCAGTTTTAATCCGCTGCCCTTGAATACCTTGACGGCTTCCTCGGCAACATAACCCGTTGTGCTGCTGATGAGCACTGTGTCTATTTTCCGTTCCTTGGCTGCCTCAAGGGCTATCTTGAGGGTTTCCAATGTGTGTTCTTTTCCGGGTTTCTCCCAGTATGTGACTGTTCTTTTGATGCTCAATCTTTCTCACCAATGAATATGATTGAATCACAGTGGGATGGGATAAAACTTGTCTCTGCCCGAGAAAGGAGAGCTGTCATGCATCTGTGTGCCGCTCATGTTCTCCGATTATCGGGATATGTGCCCCACATTTACTGCAGTTCATC
>CAYUTB010000274.1:0-1705 GCA_964447425.1 uncultured Candidatus Bathyarchaeia archaeon | reverse complement strand
TGCATGTCCTCAAGCCGATGAAATGCATCAGTGATCTTCCATCCATGGTCATCAGTAAACTGGTCTCCACTGCGTTGGGTAACACAAACCTCGCATCCTCACGTGGCGCACCCTGCTCAACCAGCCTCTGATAAGATTCACTTGCCTGTTTTATGAGCTCGTTAAAGTCCTCGTTCAACCCGATGCTTGGTGGAACCACGACTTTCTCGCCGAGACGCTTTACCGTGATATATCGCTGGCTCTGCTGGCTGAAGCTTGCTACCCTGTGGCGTACAAGCTGGTGGCTGCATGCGCGGCTTATCTTCTCGATAGAAAAAGTGTAGCACAGATGAGGCAACAACTCTTTAACGTCTAACAGGGGGAAAGCCTGCTCAACCACGCTGAGAGGCGTATAGGTTAGGAGCTCGGCTTTCATTTGCTGCGTCTCCTGATGAAGTCGTATATGTGTGGAGCAGCCTCTTTGATGGATTCTACGAGCTGTTCACTGAAATCATCATTGTATGATTGATGGTACTCTACGATGGTTCTCAGGTTCCCGCTCAGAGCCCAGATGCCTTCATCTGCCTCGGTTATGTTGAAGAACTTTGACCGCAGCATGATGGATAACACCTCGTCACGTGTTGCCTCCAGCCTCCAGACAAGCCTGTTATGCTCCAATATGTTCCCATGCTGAACCTCAACCCTGCCAACGACATCATTCACCTTCTCAGGGTTAGCCAGCAGCCGATGATACAATGTGCCGGGCAAGGCTCCACTTGTCGTGGTAAGCATGCTTGTCGCTATCATCGTCTCGATGTCTGGGCTGTGGGCGACGAGTCTGAGCTTCATATGGTTCACTTAAACAGGGTTCATCTCTGATTTCTTTGGCTTCGCCTTTAACTCAGCCGGGACATCAACGGCTCGTACAACGTTCATGCTGTTAATGGCGTAGATGGGTGTACCATCGGGTTCAAACTGGGTTAGACGCTTGACGCCCCTCAGCACCAGCTTTACCTTCAAAGTGGTTCCATCCGCGAGCTTGTACTCGTTCCAGAACTCTTTCTCCTCGCTGAAATCGATCTCCTGTGCGCCTGTGAATGCATCCTGTGATATCTTTGACAAATTAATCTCATAGGATCAGGTAATGAGTATGTTTAACTCTTTCACCCTTCAGCGATAACCGTGATATTATCAGCTGCCTCGTTGCACAACTCAACAAGTCCCAGCTCAGCCTCAAGCTCCTCAAGGACATCCACCTTGCTACGGGTAGCAGGACCCTCCGGAACAGCCTTGCATCCATCAGTCGTGACAGCGCTGATCTTGTAGCTACCGATCACCCTAGCGATATCCTCGATCTCCACCTTATCCAACCCAACAAGGGGACGCAGAATAGGCAGATAGATAGAGGAACTCAACACAAACATATTGCTCAATGTCTGACTCGCCACCTGACCAAGACTCTCACCCGTGATAATCGCCAGTGCTCTATGCTTCTCCGCGAAGCGCTGGGCTATCCTGTACATGCTCCGCTTACACATAATACAGGTGAATCTAGGCTCACGGGTCTCAGTGATCCTCTGCATGACATCCCCCATGGGGGCACTGTACATCTTGTAGCTCTTCCTCGGAACATAGGACGCGATCTGGTTGAAGCTCTCGATGGCTCGCTCAACATAAGTATCCCCGACAAAGGGTCGCTCATCCATAAACAATGGTAACACGGCTA
>CAYUTB010000273.1:0-1725 GCA_964447425.1 uncultured Candidatus Bathyarchaeia archaeon | reverse complement strand
TATGCCACCAGAGGTGCATACAGATCATCCTAAGCCACCAAGCAGTGTAACAGAGATAGTCAAAGATCAGGTACATAGTATTCACCCTACCGGGTGATTTTCTGTAGCCAAACAAGTTGCTTAACGGTTATGTCGAATCAAAAGCCGCTTTAAAGTGACACAAATAAAAATAATACCTGAACACAATCCCGAATCTCCCTAATTGGCTAACCATTTTAAACACCAGCGTCAATCAACATGTATGAGCATCGTAGACGCAATATCCAGCAACTTCTGGGTGATATTCCTCTTCTTCAGCATACTCTATCCGAGACTACAGCAGGGAATGCTGCAGAACGCAAGGAAAAACTCACTAAAACGCCTCGGCAGAAAAAGAGGAACAAACGTCGTAACCCTAATCCACAGACAGGAAACCCTCAGCCTATTCGGATTACCCATCGCAAGATACATTGACATAGACGACAGCGAAGAACTACTCAGAATCATCAGGCTAACCCCCGATGAGCAACCCATCGACCTAATAGTACACACGCCTGGAGGAATCGCCCTCGCAGCCACACAGATCGCCTTCGCGTTAAAAGCCCACAAGGGAAAAACCACTGTAATGGTCCCACACTACGCCATGAGCGGGGGCACCCTCATCGCCCTAGCGGCAGATGAGATACTGATGGACCCCCACGCAGTACTTGGACCCGTTGATCCCCAGATAGGTACCCAGAAGGGAACCTACGCAGCCACAAGCATACTAAAGATCGTGGAGACCAAGACCCGGGATGAGACCGATGACGAGACCCTTTACCTAGCCGAGGAGGCGCGGAAGGCTGTTGATCAGATGAAGTATACTGTCAGGCAGCTTCTCAGCGATAAATTTGAGGCAGAGGAAGTGGAGAAGATCATCACCAACCTAGTCTCGGGCAAGTACACCCACGATTTCCCCATCACGGCTGAGGCAACATGCGAGCTACTGGGGCGGTGCGCTATCACTGAGCTACCCATCGAGGTCTATCAGTTGATGGATTTCTACAAGATGGATAAGCCCCAGAGAAAAGGCATCGAATACGTACCATTATCCCGTCCAGGACGTAACACTCGCCAGTAACATTTTCTATATCCTCACACCTTTTTCATTATCTACGATGTTAAACGATAAACAGCTACGGACCCTCATAACTGAACACGATCTGGTCACAAACTACATCGACTTGGATACACAGCTCCAGCCCAGCGGCTTCGACCTCAGCCTAGAATCCATCGAGGAATACCTCGGGGGAGGCGCAGTAGACTACAGCAACAAGGAGCGAGTAATCGGAGAGACGAGACCGCTTACCCCCGATGAGAACGGCTGGTACAACCTCGAAAAGGGCGTCTACAAGGTGGTCTATAACGAGGTGGTGAAGATGCCCCTTGATGTAGCTGCTATCGCGCGCACCCGATCTACGCTACTGCGTAATGGCGCAGAAGTTGGTACCGCCGTGTGGGACCCGGGCTACGAGGGGCGGAGCAGCAGCATGCTCACAGTACATAACCCATATGGTTTACGGCTGAAGAAAGACGCCCGCATCGCCCAGCTAATCTTCTTCCACACCGGCGAAGTAGGCAAAGGATACAGCGGAATATACCAGAAAGAACGAGTATAGCCGCTGATTTTCGTAACTTATTTATTCCAAGCATATTCTCAAGTGTGCAACGGTGTAAACATTGTCAGGTTTAGTCAGAGGAAGATTA
>CAYUTB010000272.1:0-1731 GCA_964447425.1 uncultured Candidatus Bathyarchaeia archaeon | reverse complement strand
GATAAGATGCAGGTGGTCAGTCTCCCTGGGGTTCCAAGTGAGCTAAAATGGATATTCGAAAAACAGTTAGCGCCCATACTCAAGAAACAGGTACATGGACACTACTACGAGAAAATAATCCACCTGAACCTGCGCGACGAGTCAACCCTAGCCCCCATAATAGACCAAGTCATGAAAACAGAACCCGATGTCTACATCAAATCCATGGTCAAGCCATACGGAGAAGCAGGCATCCGCCTATGGATAAGCGCCCACGGAGAAGACCCCACTCAGATCGAGAACAAGGTTGAGAAAACAGCGGAACTACTCACCGAGTTAACCCGCGACCAAGTTTACTCTTAGAAACCAACCCTCTATATCTATGAACCCCATCAAGCAATGTTGAGCGACCCCCAGTGAAAATAATAGAACTAGACATACCCCCGCAGGTCAAACAGAAGCTACTAAACAGAGGAATCGAGTCACTCTACCCCCCGCAGGAAGACGCGGTGAAGACAGGGGTATTGGATGGGAAAAACCTAGTTCTGGCGAGTCCCACGGCGAGCGGTAAGACCCTCATCGCCGAGCTCTGTGCGTTAAAGCATGTGCTGGAGCGCGGTGGTAAGGTGCTCTATCTGACTCCTTTGAGGGCGTTGACTTGGGAAAAGTATGAGGAGTTCCAAGTATACACAGATATCGAGAAACCTGACGGAAAGAAGATCAAGGTAGGCGTCAGCACCGGTGACATGGATAACAACAGCCCATGGCTTCAAGCCTACGATATAGTAATCTGCACAAACGAGAAATGCGACAGCCTCCTCCGACACAGAAGCCCATGGATGAGCGGCATCAGCCTCGTAATCGCGGACGAGGTACACCTAATCGGAAGCGACAGGGGACCAACCTTGGAGGTCAGTCTGGCTCGTCTCCGCCAGATGACGCCCGGTATTCAGATACTCGCCCTCAGCGCAACCATCAGTAACGCCAATGAGATCGCGGAGTGGCTGAAAGCCGAGAGCGTCACCACAGAGTGGAGACCAGTGGAGCTACGGGAGGGAGTCGCTCTTGGGAGTCATATCAATTTCAAAGACGGTCAAGTCAAGAGCATTGAGGAGTATCATAAACAAGACTCCATCAACTTGGCTCTAAACTCGATAGATGATGGAGGTCAGGCTCTTATCTTCATGGAGAGCCGCAGGAGAGCCGAGAGTACAGCGCGGGCAACAGCAAGCGCACTAAAGAAGAGGCTCTCAAAGAGGCAAGAGACCGAGCTGCACAGGATATCTGCGGAGATCGGAGCACACGGTGAAAAGACGAGGTTGACTGATGATCTCGCTGAGAGTGTCTCAAAGGGGGCGGCGTTTCACCACGCTGGGCTCAACCGAGAACACAGAAGAATCATCGAGACCGCGTTCAAACAAGGGTACATCAAGATACTCTGCGCCACGCCCACATTGGCGGCTGGGGTAAACCTGCCCGCCCGCACTGTCGTAATTGGTAACTATAAGCGCTTCATGGCGGGCTATGGTATGCAGCCCATCAAGGTAATGGAGTACAAACAGATGAGCGGCAGGGCTGGCCGCCCACAGTACGATAAGGAAGGGATCGCGATACTCATAGCCAGCAGCGAGGATGAGCAAGACTACCTTATGGAAGACTACATTCTCTCTAACCCAGAGAGGATCGATAGCAGACTAGCCCAGGAATCAGCGCTACGTGGGCACACCCTCGCAGCCATATCCTCGGACTATG
>CAYUTB010000271.1:0-1747 GCA_964447425.1 uncultured Candidatus Bathyarchaeia archaeon | reverse complement strand
CTCAAGAATAGATAAAGAGATTATGAATCAAATATCCGTCTCAATAATATAGACTAGCTCTCTTGATCCTTAATTAAAAGATTCAGGGGTTTCGTTTTTGTGATAAATTAAGCGTAAACCCACAGTATTGATGGGCCATTAGGTGCGTTCATCATTAGGCCTGTTTCATCGTGTATCGTAGAACCTCCTTTCTTGATGACAATTCTGTACTCACCGTTCCCGTAACTTGAGATATCAAAAGTTTTGAACGCTGAGCCACCTATTTTCCAGACCTGTGCGTAGTCTTTTTGATCCCAGTCTGTTGTCTCTATGTTCCATTTATATAGATATATTTTGAATACAACACCTGAATCTGAAATCACTACATTGATTAGCTTTGCCTCTACAACCCAACCAAAGTCGTCGTATTCTAATGCTCCTGAACCACATTCAAACACGTTACCTCTTCCTGTTGTTATTCTTACATCAAATATGTCTCCAGACTGGGGATCAACATCGTATTGGCCTATTTCCATTTCTTCAAGAGGGTCTAAATTCACCGAAATAGGTTCGGGTTCATTATTTATCCAGATTCTTACTGCATTTACTATCAAAGCGCACTCATTTTTCACTCTTATAGTTATATTAGGTGAAGTCTCTCCGTTTGGATATGCGTAAAGAAGTATGTTTTCTCTGGATCGGTCCTCATCAAGCGTTGTTGCTTCATGTTTCCTTTGTTCAAATATCGTATCAGCTTGGTTCATCACGAGATACATGGGAATTATTGCGCTAAACAGAATACCTATGAATATTATAGTACCCAAGATTGATGCAGTGCCTGATTTATAATGCCTTTTTTTATGTCCAGTATGTGTAATAAACAATGTTCTGCCTCCTGCTATATGCTTTAACTGTAACCTCGTTATCTACTCCAAGAACTTCATTCATAAAAATCTCAATACACTCGATATTTCCAGCAACTATATTCGTGCCAATATAACTACCATTATTTCCAGTATCTTCTGTTACATATAGATCTACTGTAATATCGACATCACCGTAGTTGTATACCCATACATTTACCTTTGAATTATCTGCAGTATGGTTCATATGTTCCACAATAAATCTCTCTGTGATCTCGTCCACCAGATTGAGCGTTCCATTTACATAGTTCTCAGCTATGACTGTTGAGGCTCCCAGGGAATAAGACCACAGCATTCCACCGATGCTGAGTACTACTCCGGAAAGGATTAACGCTGAAATTACTTCAGATAAGGCTGCTCTTTTTCTCATATCAGTCCTCCGCCTATGTTAAGGTTTGATACTGCCCATATTCCCCCGAGTGCAACAAGACTTAGTATTACAGCGTGTTTGAATCCACTCGACACTCTTCCCGAGACTATCTTTCCTGTAACCAAACCAAGCGTAAAACTATGAATAGCCAAAGGAGTCAATAAAGTCCTGTAAAGCATAACCTGAGGAACACTTACTCCAAGATTTGATCCAGTAAAGAATCCAAGAAACATTACTGTAGTACCCGTGAGCAATGCTGCACCAATATATGGCACAATGACTAAGGGCATTAAAACCGCTCTTTTTTCTGCTTCAAGCTGTTTCGTGGATTCACTGAACTCAGCCAAGCTCTCTATGCTTTGCTCCGTTCCTCCACCTACTTCCATAGTATCAATGAGTAGATAGATGTTGACTAATGCGATCCAGTTTGTGACCTTTGCGGCGAACTCTTCGTATATCTGTCTAAGCGGGTAAC
>CAYUTB010000270.1:0-1748 GCA_964447425.1 uncultured Candidatus Bathyarchaeia archaeon | reverse complement strand
TGGATTCTTGAATAGGGTGTTCGCGGCAGAGAGACTGTCAGGTTCCTGTGTATCGAGGAGTATTCCCTTGAAGACCATAGAGTGGTTACCCTGATGAAGTGGCGCGGGGGGATAATCTTGGGAGAAAACATTCTTTGACCCCAGCAGTATGGGTCCTTCATGAGAGGTAAAATCAGGGGATTTACTATTCTCAGAGTTCTTATGGTCGGCTATTCCAATGCTTGAGGCGGGTCTGGGACTCGCAGCTCTTAACATCTGGAGTATGGTCTGGGATGTGTCTTTTCCGTGTTTATTGATGGCTGCGGCTATGTATCCCATATAGGCATGTTGATGGTCTGGGGGTTATTTTGTTTTAGGTTTCCTGATCCTCTGCCTGTTCAAGTATTGTGTCTATCTGGTCCTCTGTGAGCATTGCTCCGTGTAGGAAGCTTCCTTTGCGTTTGTCGCTTACAAGGAAGGTCTCTTTTATGGGAAGAGGCTTTTGGAAGCGGATGAGAGGCTTGAAGGTTAGGGCGCATCTCCAGCTATTCTCTTTGCAGTAATGTTCCTCCTCGGGGGTCATCTCCCAGAGCATCTCTACCTTGTCGGTGATGCCGTATCCTAGGAAGCTGTCTCCTACCTCTGTTTTCTTGGCTAGAAGTATGGGTGTGCCTATTCGCCAGTGGCGGAGGATGCCGCTGTAATACTTGTTTAGCTCGAAGATCTGCTGGACCCAGTCATCATGGCTTATCCTGAGTATGTAGCCGGGGGTCTCATTGATCAACATGATTCAATCATAGTTTCAAGTATTATTAAAAGTAATCCTCTTTGGGGTCTTCATCTTCTTCCGGTTTTTCCTCGATGAAGCTACTGAGGCTGCTCTGCTCAACCACGATGGAGTCAAGTCGTTTCCACTCCTGCTCATCGACCAATCCCCCTACCTGCTCCTTGATTGTTTTAGCCAACCTTGGACCGATAAGAGGCAGTGCTGTTAGCTGTCTTAGGTCTGCTCGTTTGAGCTTTTCGTGAGTAGTGTATCCAGATTTATAGAGGATCTGCGCCCTGACTCGTCCAATCCCTTTGAGCTTAACCAGCGGTAATAGGTTCTTGGATACTCCGTGCTTAACCCTGGTTCTGAGCTCGATGAGGTGTCTCCGTGATTCAGGCATGTCAAGGGTCTTGGCGAGTTCATGAGCCGAGTATAGTAGCCACTCCCCGTTGGTTACCGCGCTGTACCTGTCTCCGGGTTGAACATTATAGCGTTCCAGCAGATCGTTCTCTGATACCTCGTTGATCCATGCCTCAAGAACCATGGCGGTCTTTACCTCGCCAAGCGATTCCTCATAGTCAATGTAATCGTAGCCTTCTGTTAGATGGATGGCTATCTCGTCTCTGTGTTCCTCCAGATAGGTCTCAACGAGCTCCATATCATTCCTTCTGGGTCTGAGAATTGGCCTCATGTCAGGTGTGTGGCAGATGAGGTGGAGCCATGTGAAATCCGTTACATCCAGTGCGCCTTGCTTAAGACCATCACGCAGAACCACTGCTGTCAATGGGTCTATGTAGAGCTCGCTTACCCTGCGCCCAAAGTCTGTGGCTTTTAAACGGTCTCCATCATACTCTAACATCCCTTCCCTGCTGAGGTATCGGAGGATGCTTCCGAGTATGAGCTTGATCCCAGCCGTAGGGTAGTTGTAGCCGTAGAAGGTTGAGCCGAAGAAATCCAGTAGGCTGTTCTCGGAGTGAGCATAGTCCGAGGATATAGCTGC
>CAYUTB010000269.1:0-1748 GCA_964447425.1 uncultured Candidatus Bathyarchaeia archaeon | reverse complement strand
GGTACCACTTTGATGGTAGCGTGCCCAAATGCCAGTGCAGGTAATAAATGTGATAATAACTGTTCGGCAGTCATGGCATGAACATTACCATTAGAGATAACAGTCTGCTTCCACCCAGATTTTTCCTTACGAATACTTTGTAATATCTTTCCCTTGTTGGTCATTATATAGATGGTGCATTCTGTGTTCTTCATACTTTATCAACTTCTCAAGTTAAATTTATCATAATTGGATAGGCATCTCAAACAGAAACGTAAATAGAAAGATGGTTTAAAACCGGTTATCGGGAAAGAGGAGTTATAGACTTTTTCGCCGATAAACGGTGTGCATTTAACGCCACGAGGGCACCTGCCAATAATGTCCATAGCTCAAACCCAGGCACCCCGGTTTTAGTCTCCTTAGGGGCTTTGGTGAAGGAGACTTCAACAGCTTCTGTATTAGACCATCTAATTGTCTCGCATTTGATGACAAAATCATCCGTACCATCATTATTTACATCAACAGTCTTGGAGTCTCCCTCTTTCATAGTATAACTCATGGCTCCCTGATCAATAGAGATCAATGTATTGGTACCGGTAATAGATTCAACCATAACCTCGTGTCTATCACCAGCTATATCGAAATATACTCCTTCACCAACATAGATGATCGTAACGGTAGTATAATCCTCCACATGAATCAGGACCATTAGAGGAGCTTCATCCTCAATCGTAACAGAAACAATGTCTGTCTTTTCACTCTCTCCCTCCACATTCAAAGCGGCGACAGCGTAGTAATATGTTTGACCCGTAGATAGACCAGTATCTGAATAAGACATACCGGAAACATCTTCTACAATGCCTAGTCCATCTTCCATGATGCCTCGATAAACCCTGTAACCTGTAACCGCGGACCCACCATCATCCGTAGGCTCAGCCCAACCTAGATATACAACTCCAGCATTTGAGACACCCGATAAACCTGTTGGGGCACTTGGAACTGTGGCAGCATATACGGAGACTGGTGCAATAGACAGCATGAGAACTGCCATCATTATCAGTATTATTATCCTAGTCATTGTTTTCCTCAAAACATTCAACCGACCGATGCTATTCTGGCACCCCAACTGTCTTTAAGTACCCGTTGATGATGCCCATGAAAGATGTTTCATTCTTTATTTTGAGGTCGTTGTCTATGTGGTCGTCGGCGTTCATACTGAACTCGAACTTCTTTGTACTCTTACCCATGCCTAGAGCTCCACCCTCCTTCTCAACGACTGCAAACTCAATCTTCACTCTCTGAGGACCAAGGGTTTTTGCGATGCTATCCAGCTTTCCCAATACGCTTGTAGGTTGCTGGCCGGGTTTGTTCACCCTAGAGACCTTTACCTCAATAGGTTTGAGGCCTTCTTTCGGGGGATCAAATCTCCTGTAATGGTAGTCGCCTTCACCTCTTCCTCGTAAGCCTTTCTTTGAGGAGTATCCTCGGTTGGATAGGTTATCGAATATTCGTTCAGCGACCAAGTCGTCTTTTGATGCACTGGTCATTGCTTTTCGGGCTAGGTTTTTTCCTTCTTCAAACATCTCATTGTCACTTGATGAAAGAGTGTTAGTGTGATTTATTTATCCGCAGAGTCCGCAGTGTATGACATTGTGTTGAATTAGATAAATCTCATACAAATGTGATAAATAATGAAAAATTCTATATCTTTTTTAATAAATGAATTATTTGAATCGGTTCTAGTCGTTTGAGTAATCAAAGAAGGGCAA
>CAYUTB010000268.1:0-1789 GCA_964447425.1 uncultured Candidatus Bathyarchaeia archaeon | reverse complement strand
TCACTCAAGTTGTGAATCGGTGTTCCAAACTGTCTCCCAAGTGTCTCCAGATCCTTCTTGTTGCGTGGGCTGGCGTACTCGCTTACCCTAAGCACAGGGACGAAGATGCTGCGGTCAACATCATAATTGTGACGCACCGTATCGAGTATGCATGTTTCTATCCCCGCTTTCCCTTGCAGCACCCACTTGTATAGTCCCTCCTTGTTCCTGTCCATCATGTTTCTTGACAGCTGCTTGTAGGTCTCGGAGTTTATCCCGTCAACGCCGTAAAGGTCACGCGCTGCGATCTCCATGCATCTGGAGTAACCCGTGTTCTTGATCTTCTCCCACCATGGCTCAAAGACCGCCCACCTGTAATCTATGGGTACCGAGGTGTCCCTGATGTAAACGATGTCCTCTGTGCTCATCCCCGCAGAGAACAGGTCACTGGAGGTATAGTGGAGATAGAACTCACTCAAGACATCCACCTTCCTGTTGATCCGCTCGCTCTCAGGCGGCAGGTGCTCATGTGTATCTATTAGCCGGATGGAGTCAACGTGCTTCTTTATCACGGGATATGAGCTGGTCATGGATTGATCATAACACGACAAATAGTTAAAATTTAGGAGAACCCCCAGAAGTGGGGTCTAATACCCAAACAGTTTCTCGGCGTTTTCCCCGAGAATCATCTGTTTCTCTTGGTCCCCAATACCAAGCGACTCGACTACCTCGACGCATGTAGAATAGTCACCGACCCACCCGTAGGGGTAATCGCTGCCCATCAGTATCTTCTCTGATCCCCAGAATCCTAGGGCGCAGGTCCAAGCTGGGTTGTAGAATGATGCCCCGTCTAGATACATTTTCTTTAGGTATTCGATTGGTGGCTTCTGTATCTTTGTCTGGGATTTCCCGAACATCCTGTAGGCATCATCGATCCGTCCCACGAGGTAGGGGAGCGTTCCTCCGAGGTGACTTAGTACAAGTTTTAGATCAGGAATCTTCTCCAGTAACCCGCTTAAGGCGATTCTTGTAGCCGCGTGTGTGGTCTCGAAGGGAAAACCTAGGACAGCCAAGAGTCCATAATCATCGTATATCGCTCTATGTTTGGGGGCGATGGGGTGGATGAATATTGGTGTATCCAGTCTCGCAGCAGCCATATAGACTACCCAGAACCCCTCAGAGTCCAAGGGTCTTCCACCTATATCTGTGAACAACTCGATACCCTTCAAACCCAGATCATTTACAGCTCTCTTCAACTCATCAACGGCATCCATGGGACTGAGCATGGGTAGGGAGGCTAACCCAATGAACCGGTCGTTTTCAGCGGTAAGGCTGGATAATTCGTTGTTTACTATCTCAGCTAGTTTTACCGCGTTTTCTGGAGACGACATATTCACTCCGGGTACAGCTATACTCACTGCCTGCTTCCATACCCCAGCTTTATCCATATCCTCCAGCCTTGGCTGAGTTGATGTAAACCGGGCATCCAGTGTTTGACCAAAATCTATCCCAAACTCATCCAATTTTTGAAGATACTTTTTTGGGAAAAAATGAGCGTGACTATCTATAATCAGTTGATCTTCCATGAAATTAGCCTCAGTTAGGAAATATGGAGCTGTATTGCCTTTAAAACAAGCTGTATAGTTTAGGAAAAAAGGTTAAGCTTGGAAGACTCTTCGACCTTCTACATATGTTATCTGGCACTTCCATTCCTTGAGTTTCTCGGGTTCAACATCCAAGGGGTTAAAGTTCCATACAGCCAAGTCAGCGTATTTACCCACCTCGATGCTCCCAATTCTATCCTCCATGA
>CAYUTB010000267.1:0-1831 GCA_964447425.1 uncultured Candidatus Bathyarchaeia archaeon | reverse complement strand
TTCAAGGGTGTTCGCCTCGTTGCGTCTCTCCACCAAGTAATCTGGTTTCTTCTTGTCCTTGCTTTCTCTCGGCTGAATAGCCCAACCATCCTTCTTGGGGTACTTTTTCTGTAGCTTGCTTAGAATCCGTTTTGACTCGACTTCATTCAATGTTATCGATCAAAAAAACCGGGTATGGCAAGTTATCGATTGTGGAAAGCCCCTACCGACCTCCTCTAAGTAACTGAAGTATGAACATAGGGATATCTAGAGAGACAATGGAGGCAAAATCGATGAACTACAATCACTTCAAATGCGATTTAACTTCATCTACGCGGATCGCCTCTACTCCAAGCTGCCTCCACTCCACCCAGCATGAATCAACCTTGGCTCTATCTAGCTCCTTTACAGCATCTGATACGACCAAAGTCTCGAACCCAAGGTCACCCGCGAGGAACCTAACCGCCTTATCGACGCAGATCTCGGATACAACGCCGTAAACCACGACAAGACGGGGATTAACCAACTCCATGAAGCGCCTCACATTATGGTTTGTCCGCACATCATTATCCTGTTTCTCAAAGATAACCTGACCACTGTAGGTAACCACCTCTGATAACTGATCATCTGTTAGCCTGACAGAGGGCACAAACAGGGTACCATCCATAAGGGTCTCAAAGACCTTACGCTGCCCAGGGGTACCATAAACGCAGTGAGGGGACCAATCGCTGAACTCGGGATCATCAGGCAAATGAGCGTCTACAGATCCACATAGTCTAGCCCTCGTGAAGCCAAGCTCAGTAAGGTAACCCAGATTCGTCTTCAGTTCTTCAGCGCCTGGGACATACAGTCTCCCATCTGGCTCCATGAAGTCGATTTGTGTATCCACGTCCCAGAAAACTACATTACTCATTGTGCTCATCCCCCATTCGAGTACTGTGCAACCAGCTCATCCGTGAGCCTCTGAAGCCTTGCCCCGATCCGCACCTCGTATGGCTTTTTCACATGCACAGTCTTTACATCAGATGGCAGCCGTGATACACAGTCGAGGCAATAATCTCGTACAACGCTTAGAGGTAGCTTCTCACGGATCATTTTCCCGCCTCTAACCGCCTCAGTGAGTAGAGGTACACCGTCTACGCTCTGACCTTCAAGCTCCAACAAGTCATACAGGTACCTGTCACCATCCATGACCCTGTATACCTGTTTCCGCCCTGGATACGTTCTCTTACTCTCTGAGAGCTTGATTCTTGGACCAAGATTATCCTCCACGAGCTTGTAGACCCCCGACAACGCTGCCACTGGTTTGGCTGTTATCATCTCTGTGCCCACTCCGTAGAAATCCACGGGGGCACCATCCCGCCTGTAACCATCGATCTTGTACTCATTCAAGTCGCTGCTGAGAACGATCTTCACATAACCCAAGCCCTCTGCGTCGAGGATGCCCCTGACCCGCCCAGAGAGCCCCTCCATATCCCCCGAGTCAAGCCTCACCCCTATGAGGCGGTGCCCCGAAGCTTCCATCTCCTTGGCCACCACAGCGGCTCTCCTAGCCCCCTCCAAAGTATCATAGGTGTCTATGAGGAGCACGGTGTTATCCGGGAAAGTCCGCGCATAGTCCCTGAAAGACTCAACCTCATCCATGTAACCCATAATATAGCTATGAGCCATCGTGCCCGAGGCGGGAATCCCGTAGAGCTTGGCAGCCTCAACGTTACTCGTGGCTATGGCTCCACCTAGATACGCTGAGCGTGCCCCCGTTATCCCCGCGTCTCCGCCATGTGCCCGCCTTAAACCAAAGTCAATCACCTTGGCGTCCCCCGCCGCGATCACTATCCTGCTTGCCTTGGAT
>CAYUTB010000266.1:0-1833 GCA_964447425.1 uncultured Candidatus Bathyarchaeia archaeon | reverse complement strand
GGGGCGTCTTTTTCACGGATCATCCCCGTTTCGCCTTTACAGATGGTACCCCCCCTACCCTGTTAGCCGCTATTCTAGTTTCTAACACTGATTTTGAGTTTTCCGCAGTATAACAATTCATTATTTAAAATCGTATTTTTCGATCTCTCTTCGAGTACTCACTAATGTTCTGCTTTAAACCTAGACTTGGTGGTATCACGTGCGCATTTGATCCCTCACTCAATATGATGAAATGTCTTTTGAGGTGACTATCTCCCAAAAAACATCGAATTATTTAATCCGCCTTCGCGAGCTCCGCCCAATAGCTTTGGGCGTTTCCAGCTCTTCGCCCGGGTAGGGATATAGAGATCACTGACCCATTCAGCACCTTATCCCTATGCTTAAGATCAAGGTATAAATGATAGGGGAGACGGTTCGCATCCTCAGTGCCTATATCACATGAGAAGCATCCCTTGAGATAGCCATCAACAAAACGTGGATCGTTGATCAGAGTTGTCAACTGGTCCCCCATTTTAACGTATATATCGCCTGAATCTTTTATCGAAAGGCTGAGTGGAATATCATCTTTATAGGTGTGAATAAAGCCAGACCATTTTCCAGCAAGCATAGGGGAAGGCTCAAACTTTGTAGGTTCCAGTTTTTCTTTGTCTTCGTCCGCGGTTATGGATCTAATGCCGGGTAACATCAACGATAAGATTTCCTTAGCAATGAGACATGTGAGAGCATATTGGCGTGCGTTACATAATACAACTACAGCCAGATTCTCAGAAGGAACCAATACCAGCTGGGTAGCCACGCCACCCATACCGCCGTCGTGACTAACAACTGAATATTCTGCCTCTTCTGTAACCTCCCATCCTACCCCATAACCAATATCATCATTGACGGTTACCGTGGGGCGCTGCATCTCGTCGATGGTCTCATCGGATAGGATGGCTTTCTGGTCTCGTAGATGGTTTTTCAGATGGAACATACCGAACCGTATCAAATCATGGGCGCTACAGTACACTGCTGATGCGCCTCTGTGATCAAAATCGTAAAACGGGATGGGTAACCCGTCTACTCCATACCGTATCGCGTGATGTGTCTCATGCCCTCGACCTATGTTAACAGATGCCCGCGTCATCCCGAGGGGCAAGAACACCTCTTCACGTATGAAGTCAGAGTAGTTCTTACCTGAGATGCGGGAAATGATGTAATCGAGAATTCCGTACCCTAAATTAGAGTATCTATACCTCTCGCCTGGAGCTGTCACAAGGTTCCCGTATCGCCTAAGTGTCTCTTCAAAAGGCGGTGGGCTATAGGGTTCATCTTCGTAGAAGAATTGGCAATGTATGGGTAGACCGGCAGAATGGTTGGCTATTCGGCGAACCGTTGCGTCTTCTGAGTCCCCAACCCAAGCCTTGAGCTTTGTATCTCCAAGATAGTCGTTTATTGGCTTGTCAAGGTCTATTTTCCCTCTTTCTTTGAGTATCATCAATCCAGTCGCTGTTATTGGTTTGGAGATGGATGCCAGGGAATACATGGTGTGCTCGTTGGCTAAGACTCTGTTCTCTCGGTCTGCCCAACCAAATCCCTCCTCCCATACAATGACTCCATCTTTAGCCACTGCGACAGTTATTGATGGAATGACCTTCTCATTCAAGTTTAACCGGATAAATTCTCGGATGTCATTAAAGTCGTCGTGCTGATAATGAGGTTTTATATTCAACTCTTTTCAAACATATGTTAAATCGCGTTGATATAATGTTGACTTACATGGCATAATCACCATTAGTAGTCACATGTTGTATTCTAGGTAAGTAGAGAAAATATGCGCGAGTCCGAACGTAC
>CAYUTB010000265.1:0-1839 GCA_964447425.1 uncultured Candidatus Bathyarchaeia archaeon | reverse complement strand
ATTTCTCATCAAGATGATCAGGAACGGTCTCCCAAATAAACACTGAATTATTTAACCAGCCTGCGCGCAAATCATCGATAAGAGAATAATGAATACTATTGGAATAAATTTTTAGGTGCAGACCATTCCCTGCGCCACATCCCAAATTCCATGCATACCTGAGGTTTTTACCGAGTTCTTGATTGAGGTCCGAGGTAACAAGCCTATCACGTCAAAGAACAAGAAAACTATCATTACGGCTCTCGGTAAACATGTCTCTAACCTAGTTAAACTATCACCCAGAGAAATAGTGAAACTAGCCAGAGAAAACCGCAGAGAATTTGAGGACCAGTTATTCGATTTCGTAACCAAATCATGAAAGAAGGAAAAGCATCGAGTTACATCGACAATTACCTCACCTGCGTAAAGAGCTGGCTTCAACTCAACGACATAATACTAGTGCACAAAACCAAGAAGAAACCCAACCCATAAAAACAACAAACATATAACCAAAAGAAACACCATACTACAAACACAGGAACCAAAAAAATTATTTTTTCCAGATATAACCACCAGCCAGTTATATCCTAGACGAATGGAGCCGGGCGAGGGATTCGAACCCCAACATAATTGGAAACGAACCTCTTTCAATCGTGAGGCATCCTCCCTTCCATAATAACGAATACAATTAGAATAAAATTTTAGATGCATACCATCCCCTGCGCCATATCTTTCTGGTATCTGTGGGAGGATAACATGGTGCATTTTTTTTCTTTGATGCGAGTTGGCGTGAAGTGTGAAATGAGTTTATTAACTGTTTTTGGTTGTCGAAGATAATGTAAAATACGGTAGTATGGTCTTGTTTTACCGTGACGTATTTAAACTCGGTGAGTGGTATTTCTATTACGTTTGTTCAATCCTCAGTATCCGTTGGGAAACGATGTTTGGGCATATATGTGGAGTAGAATGGAATGACTCAAGAAAATAGTAGTGGATCCGGGAACTTGGACATCAACATTGTGAATGTTGTTGCTTCGGCGAGTCTCGATCAGAGGATCGATTTACTCGCTATTTTGAAGGTGTTTAGAAATGTTGAGTATAGGCCGAAGCAGTTTCCGGGTCTGGTGTTCAGGCTAAAGTCGCCAAAGACTGCGACTCTTATTTTTAGCTCGGGTAAGATGGTGTGCACGGGGGCGACTTCTGAGAAGATTGCGCGGAGTGCGGTCCATAAGGTGGTTCAGGAGTTGAAGAGTAATGGGATCGTTATCTTGGGTGAGCCGAAGATTGTGATCCAGAATATGGTGGCTTCGGGGAATCTTCACGGGTCCATTGATTTGGAGACGGCTTCGGATATCTTGGAGAATGTGATGTATGAGCCTGAGCAGTTTCCCGGGCTCATCTATAGGATGAAGGATCCAAAGACTGTTCTTCTTCTCTTTGCGTCGGGTAAGCTTGTCTGCACTGGGGCCAAGAGCGAGGAGATGGTCCATGAGTCCGTCGCCAAGATCGTTGAGGTCTTGAAGGAATATGATCTCCTGTATCAGGAGTAGCTGCGCGCAGGGATTCTGGTTGATTTTACTGGGTCCTGCGCTTCTTCCTCTCGTCAATTAACATTCACTGTTGCAATGGGACGCGGAGTTATTTTCTACTGAGGTAGCGGGTAGCTCTTCAGCCTTATTTCTACCGTGTATAGTCGAATGTTGGTTAGAACTGGAGTGGTTCTTTTTTCGTTTAATGCGGATATTATATTTCTTTTACTGGTAATTTGAGCGCGGATAGATTAATCAGAAATTTTCAAAGGATGCGCGCGCTTGCGAGCAGATATACCCTCTATTGAAATAGCAAAAATATCTATGATGT
>CAYUTB010000264.1:0-1843 GCA_964447425.1 uncultured Candidatus Bathyarchaeia archaeon | reverse complement strand
TGTCATATATATTCTCAGGGGGCAGGCGGATTATAACTTGGGAAACATGGATTCAGCTTTGGAGTTCTTCGATAAGGCGCTTGAACTGGACGCTAATCATCCCCTCGCCAATCACATGATGGGTCTCGTGTTGTATCGCCTGAGGAGGTACTCTGAGGCTATTCCGCATCTTGAGAAGGCGCTCTCCGTTGGAGAGTTAGGGACTCTTAGAGACATTTTAGATGACTGCAGGGAAAAAGTTGAGCGATAGTTTTCCAAGTTCTCATGGATTTTAACGTGAACCTTAAACACGTCTGTATCAATAAATATCAATAATCTGGTGAGCCCCTGTTTGAATCCCAAAGAACTCGAAAACCTCATCGACCGGATGCTGACACGTCACAACTCTGAGTCCAGCAGTCCGCTTATTCCCGTACTCCAAGCTATTCAGCATGAACAAGGATACCTTTCAAGGGATGCTCTGCGTCTCGTATCAGTGAAAACAGGGGCTTCACTGAGTCGAGTCTTTGGGGTAGCCACATTCTATCATCAGTTCAGGCTTAGACCGGAGGGAAAGCATATGATATCGATCTGCAGGGGAACAGCATGTCATGTGGCTGGGGTTACCGACCTATACAATATGTTAGTTGAAGAACTTGGGCTCCATCCGCCTGAGGACACATCTGAGGATGGGTTATTCACATTACACGAGGTGAGATGCCTAGGGGCATGCAGTCTCGCGCCTGTCGTCAAGGTAGATGAAACGGTTTATGGGAAGATCACGCAGAAGAAGCTGCGAAGCGTACTGGACCAGTACAGGGAGAAGAAGAAATGACATCCACAGGGCTCCTCTTTGGAGAGGATGGGATAAGGATCAATGTGGGGATGAGCACCTGCGGCTTGGCTGCTGGCGCGAACCCTGTCTACACTGCCTTTAAGCAAGCGGTTGCTGGGCTGGGTGTAAAAGCCAAGGTGGTTAATGTTGGGTGTATCGGCGCCTGTTTCGCTGAGCCACTGGTGGAGATAATCTCAGTTGATAAACCCGGCGTATTGTACAGCAACGTGAATCCGGATCACGCTGAGAAGATTCTGGGAGATTATATCGGGGGTAAGATCGATGACGCTTGGGCTATACGAGAATACGCTGGAGCCTACCCTGGTGAGCTCAACCTACCAAAGTTAGACGACCTACCGTACTTTGCGTATCAGGTAAGGGACGCCATCGAGAACTGCGGCATAATCGACCCCGAGTCTATAGACGAGTACATCAACGTGGGGGGCTACGAGGCGTTAGAGAAAGCCCTCCGAATGACCTCTGAGAAGGTAATAGATGTCGTCATCAAGAGTGGGCTCAGGGGCAGAGGAGGAGCAGGATTCCCCACTGGGCTTAAATGGAAATTCACTCGACCCGTGCAGAGTGATAAGAAGTATGTTATCTGTAACGCGGATGAGGGTGACCCGGGTGCCTTCATGAATAGGCTGAACGCTGAGGGTGACCCCCATAAGATTCTTGAGGGCTTGATAATCGCGGCATACGCTGTGGGTGCGGATGAGGGCTTCTTCTTTGTCAGAGCCGAGAAGCCTCTGATGGGTGAGCGGCTGAAGAAGGCTGTAACGCAGGCGATGATGCGTGGCTTCCTGGGTGAGAATATTTTGGGCTCGGGGTTCAGCTTCAAGGCTGATGTGATCCTCAGCGCTGGGGCGTTCGTTTGCGGGGAAGAAACCGCTTTGATGGCTGCCATAGAGGGGAAACGAGCCATGCCGACTCCGCGTCCACCGTTCCCAGCCACAAAGGGGCTCTGGGGAAAACCCACCAGCATCAATAACGTGGAGACATTAGCCCATATTCCGAGGATTATCTCGG
>CAYUTB010000263.1:0-1854 GCA_964447425.1 uncultured Candidatus Bathyarchaeia archaeon | reverse complement strand
CCAACAAACCATTATGCTTAGCCCAAGCATCAAGATCAAAGTATCGTGAAGCGTATCCCGCGTCACCATAGTTCACCACCTCTCCCTGTTTTTTTGTTATATTACCCCACCCCTCATAGGACTCAATATTAGATTTTACTGTGTGTGGTTTTGTGCCTTTATCATACTCTGTGTCGAGCGCGCCATCGGATACCAACAAATTAGCCGGAAAACGACCCTGTAAATGAGGTGGACTTCTAGTTAGATCAGGATGATGATGTTCTTTCCAATTATCTCCATCTTGTCTTACATGTAATGAATTAGAACGGATATCAGATGCAGGTAAACCTTCACCCCATGCCGTTTCTTCTCCTTCACTTATCGGTATTCTACACGCATCTACGTTCATCGCACCAGTACCCCACCTAAGCACATTATCAACAATCGTATCTTCAATAAACGGTTTATTCACCATCAAAATAGGTTCAAGAGCTGGTTTAAGACCCGTCTGAGCCTTCCAACCATCCCACTGTTTAGCCAAATCATGTTGAGGGTTATTAGCGGTTTTTCTCTCTACCGTACTAAATATGTTACCTCCTGTTTTACGGGAACTTGGTAAGGTTTCACCCTCAACATAAGTTCCTTGTTTTTTGTCTATTCCCTTACTAACATCATACGCTTTTGGAAACCCCGTATTACCTGTTATGAAAATCTGCCCGTTTCTACGAGCCACAAAAAAACCAGTTGAAACAGTAGGACAGAACACTAAGCCTTCATAGAGTTGTTTTGTGATAGTTGCCACAGTGGTTTTATAGGATACCCGTGTTCGTGGAGTTTGTGATCTCTGTTTGAAGCATAGAGTATCAGGTTTGATAAGGAGTTGTTCGCTGGATTGTGATCTAAATGGTGAACTATCTCTGTTCTCATAAGAGACCGTCCTATGGCTTGAGCCACTAATAACCTGTGTTCCATCACATACCCCTCCTTCCGAGCCATTAAAATGAATTTTTGGGGGCATCGAACATACTTCACCCCCACATAATTCCCGTGAGTCTTGAAGTAAGTCACACCGCCCTTCCACGCATGGTTCTTTTCTCCCGTCATTTGTTTCTGAAGAATCCCTTTCCATTCTTCCGCGTCTTTGGTTTCCCACCATTTTTTCATCGTGTCGGGATTCTTCTCTATATATTTCATCAAGTCTCGTTTTCTGTTCTTCCCGTTGCATACTCGGCTGCAATAATTGGATGGGTGCCTTTTCTCCCAACATTCTCGGTTCAGATAAAAATTCCCACACTCTTGACAAATCTTCCAAATATAGGGTTTTATCCTTTTGTCCAATTTCCTCAACGAATTTGTATGAAACAATTCCCTCTCGTTCAATAGGGATACGGTGTCCTCTGGTGACGAGTTGATCTGTATAATCTGATTTAACTCGGTAACAGGTATCCTTGATGTAAAAGCTGTGCCATGAATTAGGGCGTTCCCATTTATAGGAGTCATTTTCTATATCATAGATGAATATTTCCTTATTTATAAAACAATTTGTTTTATTAAACCGTTCCCACCCATCTCTTGTAAGAACTTCAGTGTCCTCACTAAGACATTTATAGATCCAAGATATGAAAGACTGAGACATCTCGAATCCAGCATCCTCAAGTAGGTTCATCATACGCCACATCAAATCTTGTCTAGGACTACTCATAACAAAAGCCAACGCCCCAGGCTTCAAAACACGGTACATCTCAACAAACGCTTCTTTTGGTGGAAGGGCTTTATCCCATTCCTTACCCATAAAGTTTAGTCCATACGGAGGATCAGTGACCACTAAATCTATACTATCCTTTGGGAACGTAGCCATTATTTCCCGGCAATCTC
>CAYUTB010000262.1:0-1855 GCA_964447425.1 uncultured Candidatus Bathyarchaeia archaeon | reverse complement strand
GGGTTCAGCCGGGTAAGTTCGCTATGATGGACGATGAGAAGGTGCTCTGCTGGCTTGATGTCAAGCAGGGACAGCATACAAAGACTGGGCTCGATAGCAAGAACCTGTTGTTGTATGTTCAGGGGAACTCCGCGACAAACGGAATGTACCTTGAGGAAGCCATCACAGAGATGTGTGAACTCGTCACAAAGTACTGTGGAGGCAAATATAGGCTGCTGAACAAGACGGATATCTCAGCGCTGAACCTCAAAGTCGCCAAAGTCGTTGACATCAAGAGCCACCCCAACGCGGACAAGCTCTACGTCCTAAAGATCGACCTAGGCACCGAGCAACGCCAATTATGCGCCGGACTCAAACCATACTACACTGACCCAAATGATCTGCTAGGCAAGCACCTAGTTGTTGTGACTAACCTCGAGCCAGCCATGCTCAGGGGAGAGCCCAGCGAGGGAATGCTGTTAGCTGGTGACGACGGCGTAAACGTTGGAGTATTAAACCCCCAGAATAGCAAGCCAGGTGATCAGGTGTACGTTGATGGAGTCGAGGAGTATAAATCCGATAAGATCGGCTTCGAGGACTTTATGAAGTACACACTTGAGGCACGGGATGGTAAGGCGTACCTTATGGGCAAACAGCTCAGGACCAGCAGCGAGGAGATCAAGCTGGAGAAGGTCAAGAACGGTAGAATAAGATAACCCCTTGAAACCCTTTTATCCCAATATTTTACTCCATCTACATGAGTGGCTCAATCAAAGACATGATGATCAAAACACTTCCCTATAGCCACGAGGATATCACATTAAGAACCTGTGAGCGAAGCGACTATGATAAACTAGTTTCTTGGTCGCCATATGAGTGGCCTTTTGATGGCTTCAACTTCAGCTTCGCCTCATTGAACAGACATGAATTAGACCAACTAGTCAGAAAGCGACAACAAGAGGTAGACAGGGTAACGCTTGTAGCGGATTTAGAGGACTCTATGGTTGTTGGATATGTTGCCTTATTGGAGGTTGACTGGAAGGAGGGCTGGGCGTATAATATGTCCATACGTGTTCACCCAGAATATCTCAGCAGGGGAAACGGTACAAAGATGCTTAGGGCTGTACGTGACTGGTGGCTCAACGCTGGTATGAAGGGACTGCGGCTTGATGTGGCTGCGAGTAACCAGCGGGCGTTACGAAGCTATGAAAAAGCGGGTTTCATGGTTGTTGACGAGTTCTGGAGGGAAGCCCCAGACCTATTGGGCGTTGATCTAAGTGATCCGCGTTATGGTTTCCTAGAGGGAAACGTTGAACAGGGTGAGGGAACTCCGCGTATTCGCTTCTACTTGATGGAAATCAGCCAAGAGCCACTAGTACGTGAGAATATGTGAGACAGTTGTTCCACGGGGTTCCGCGCTGTCCCTAATATCATTATTTGATTATTCAGTTCTCGGTGAATGGTCAGATGAGGCCACTGAAGAAACAAGCTAGCACCCAGAGACACCGAAGTGCTGATGATTATTGGCTAATGCAGCGTTTCTACGACTCTGATGTCCAGTGTAGTGGGTTGAGGCGGGAAGAGGATAACCTACGAGTATTCTACAAGCCAATAAGCTAGAGGACCGCTGCCTCTACCGCGCCTATGGATTTGTCCAGCAGCTCAACGATGAGATCAATCTCTTCTCTCGTAGCCACCAGTGGTGGGGCGACCTGTATGTGGTCACCTTTGATGCCATCAACCGTGCCTGAGCCAGGATATACAAGTAAGCCGTTCTCGTAGCATTGCTCAACAACCCTGCCGTTGAATCCTATGGAGGGGTCGAAGGGTTCCTTTGTTTCTTTGTTTTTTACGAACTCGATGCCCGAGAATATGC
>CAYUTB010000261.1:0-1860 GCA_964447425.1 uncultured Candidatus Bathyarchaeia archaeon | reverse complement strand
GATAGCTGCCTATTGTCTACGCCAATAGATGAATGAGGCATCAGATTGTATGATCTCGTGATTATCGGTGGTGGACCCGCTGGTTTAACCGCGGGGATCTACGCTGGGCGATCAAAACTCAAAACACTGCTCCTCGCCGGAGCTGTTCCCGGTGGGCAGATATATCTCACATATCAGGTTGAAAACTATCCTGGGTTCCCTGACTCCATATCTGGACCAGATCTCGTTGATAGGCTGGTGGCGCAGGTCAAACGTTTTGGAGCCGAGTTACGGGAAGAAGAAGCCACACGTGTAGACTTCTCATCAAAACCCTACCGGGTCTATGTTGGGGACGAGGTCATAGAATCCCGTTCAGTGATTATAGCCACGGGGTCCTCCAATAGGCTTCTCGGTCTCGAATCAGAGAAACGTTTGATGGGCCGAGGAGTATTCGTTTGCGCTACCTGCGACGCGGCTCTCTATGAGGATCTCAAGGTAGTGGCAGTTGGGGGCGGAGACTCGGCTCTCCAGGAGGCGCTGGATATAACCAAGTTTGCGAGTGAGGTGGTGATTGTTCACAGGAACGACGTATTTTCTGCGTCTAAATATCTGATCGATGAGGTCGAGAAGAATGATAAGATCACTATCATGATGCGGCATACCGTTGAGGAGATACTTGGCGAGAAGTACGTTGATGGCGTACGGGTGAGAAATAGAGATTCTGGTGAAGAGATGATAATCCAGACTGATGGCGTTTTAATCGCTATCGGGTGGGACCCCAATACAAGAATATTCAGGGGTCAACTGGAGCTAACCGAAAAAGGATACATCGTCGCTGATGGCGTCTTGACTAGCATTCCGGGTGTATTCGTAGCAGGTGATCTGAACGACACTATATACAGGCAGGTAATCACCGCCTGTGGCAGTGGGTGTAAAGCAGCAATAGAGGCGGAGAAATATCTATCTCGGGAAGCGTTGGTGAAGTAGTTGAAAGTAGTCTTCCTCGGTACCAGTGGTAGCATGCCTACGCCTGAGCGGGGCTCCTCAAGCGTAGTTGTGAGATTGGGGCGGGAGCTATTGATGTTTGACTGCGGTGAGGGAACACAGCGTCAGATGGTTAAAGCCCACATCGGCTTTCAGAGACCCATGAAGATATTCATATCTCATCTGCATGGCGACCATGTGCTAGGGTTACCAGGATTGCTTCAGAGCATGTCGTTGATGAGGCGTGAAAAAGAACTGCACATCTATGGTCCAAAAGGACTAGTAGCCTATGTTAAAGCGTTCTCAGATTCATTGGGTGGTCCTATTTTCCCGGTAATCCTATACGAGATTAATGAACCGGGGGTAATTTATGACTCCTCAGAATACAGTGTGGTGGCTGTAAAGGCTCTGCATAGGGCAACCGCCTTCAGCTACGGTTTTTTCGAGTCTTTGAGACCGGGCAGGTTTCACCCTGAGCGTGCTAGGAGGCTTGGAGTGCCTGAGGGTGAGCTCTGGGGCAAACTTCAGCACGGTGAAGACATTGAGGTAGATGGTATGGTCATTCAGTCGGGTCAGATTTGTGATTTACCCAGACCCGGAAGAAGAATAATTTATAGTGGAGACACTTCCCCAAACGAGGCGCTACTGGAGCTTTCTAGGGGAGCTGACCTGTTGATCCATGAGGCTACTTTCTTGGATGAGTTATCTGAGCGGGCGGCTGAGGATGGGCATACAACTGTTCTTCAGGCAGCACGGTTTGCAGTGGATTCAGGTGTTGAACTGCTTGTTTTGACTCATATCAGCTCACGGTATCCTGATCCCGAGGTTATAAAATCTGAGGCAGTGAAAATATTTTCCAATGTGTTGGTTGCAGAGGATTTATTGGAAATAGATATA
>CAYUTB010000260.1:0-1863 GCA_964447425.1 uncultured Candidatus Bathyarchaeia archaeon | reverse complement strand
CTTGTGGAGGGCCAACGCGTGTTCTTTCTCATCCTTGCTGAGGTCTAGGTAGCTTTTTGACAATTTAATCAGGTATTCAACCCTTTCCGGGTATAAATCAATAACTAGGCATCTAGTTTGTCGCCGTTTTATTTTGGCATACTTTATACGTGATGGTTTCGCAGGCGAGCCCATCTATTTGGTGAAATTGATGTACTTTAATACAAGACAGTTATCAGCGATATCCATCTCCGCGGTCCTCTGGGCCGTCATCAACGCCCTAGTTGGGCCGATGTTCTGGAATATGACTCATCTTCCAGTCCTATGCGATATGCTTGGGGTGGCTACATTAAGCCTGATTCTTTGGTGGACCCGAAAACCGGGTGCATCGGTGATGGTGGGCGCCATCGCTACGCTAGTTACTTTCATGGTGAGCCCGGGGTCAGTGCAGTTTCTAGGATTCACGGTTGCCTGCATCGTCTTCGAGGTATTTACCCTTATTTTGGGTTATGAGAGGGTTTTAGGAAACAATCTCTTGGGATGGGGGTTGCTGTTATTCGCCTCTTTTATCTCAACCGTTGCAGCTGGCGTGGTGATCGGCATCTTCTTTATGAACCCAGGTTTCCTCGCCTCGGCGTTCGGTGGCTTGGCTTTCTTCGCTGGTCTTCACGGACTCGGCGGGGTGATAGGGGGCGTGTTGGGAGTCGTTATCGTGAAATCTCTGATGTCTCGAGGTATTCAGGGTTTTTAGATCTGTGGGGTTATTTTCCCCAGACACGCTTGAATAAAGGCATCCAGTTACCGCCCAGTATGCCTTTTACCTCTTGGTCGCTGTAGCCTCTGGCTACGAGTCCTTTTGCGAGGTTTGGCATGTATTCGAGCCATCCGTATCCCCATGTCTTGTCCATGGGTGTATGGTATGTTACATCGATTCGCTCAGGGTATCTGTGGATGTAGGCTACGCGGTATATGCTGTTCCTAAAGTCCAGGTCGCTCCCGAATGCTACCTTATTTGCACCTATGAGATCAGCCGTGTAGTCTATCTGGTCCATCATGTCATCTGTGAGTGTTGAGTCTCCCGCTTTCTTGGCGAAGAAGGGTGTTACTCCAACTACTCCACCCTTCTCGGTTAGAGCCTTTAATGCCTCATCGGTTCTTCCCCGTTGTACTGCGAATTTTATGAAGCTCTCCCCTCCCGCCCACTCGGCGTATGGGCTGAGGTCTCGTGGCGTGGTCTCTCTGGGACATACGTGTGTGAAGCTGACTGGGTCTTTGCTGAGCTCGATTGTTTCCATTGTTGATTTGTCGCCCACGTGGCTGAGGTCTATAAGCATCCCCTTCTTGTTCATTGCCTCGACTAGTTTTTTGCCGTAGTTGCTGAGGCCTGCGTTGGATTCCTCCGCGCAGCCGTCTGCTGCTAGGTTTCTTGTGCTGTACCCGATCTGTATGATCCTGATGCCCATCTCGTAGGCTATGTCTAGGTATCTCAGTTTGCCTTCAAGGAAGTCGCTGTTCTGGGGTCCAAGGATCAAGCCATGTTTTCCATCTTTCTTGGCTTTCAGTATGTCTTCACTGGTTTTCACGATGAGTGCTTTGTCTTTTTTCTTCTCAGCCCATTCATGGTACTCGGTGAGTTCCCTGATTGCTTCCCCGAATGTTCTTTGTTGGCATACTGTGCCGTTGCTGGCGGTTACTCCGCCTTTGAGGCTGTCTTCTAGCCAGATGTCTTCTCCGACGTAGTGGATGAAGGGCACTATGCTTGCGTCGATTACGATGCTTTCCTTGTACAGCGCCATGGCGTGGCTTTCTTCATCACGGGATAGGTCCAAGTAGCTTCTCTTCAATTTAGTCGAGAATATGAGAGGTTTATACTATAAAGAGGTA
>CAYUTB010000259.1:0-1877 GCA_964447425.1 uncultured Candidatus Bathyarchaeia archaeon | reverse complement strand
TAACAGCGGGGCAGACAGCCACCTATTATGGGTTGGATATCCCCCTGTTGACTTCCACATGTCTCGGAGAAGCCATTCGGGCCCCCGGGGAGATGGCTGTCTGGGATAAGGTCATTCTCGTCGGTGAGGTGGGGGGTGAAGCCGTCTGGCTCGATAAGCTCTCAAGAGGAGAGGAGACTGATGTCTGGAAGAGGTTCAGCCCCCTCCCAGCCATCCTAGCCCTTCAGAGGCTTAAAGGCATCAAAATGATGCATGATGTGTCAGAGGGGGGGGTGAAAGGCAGCCTATACGAGGTGGCTACCAGCAACAGGTATGGACTAAATGTATCATCAGAGGGCGTTGCATTGTATCCCGGCGCGGAGAAGCTGCAGGGGGACATACTGCGTGCCCCTAGCTATGGTGTATTGATTGTGGTAGCTGGCAGTGACTCTTTGGAGTCTATCGTCTCAACATGCGGTGAACTAGGCTTACCCTATACGGTTATCGGTGAGGTAACCAGTGAGCGAGGGCTAGTCTTCGACGGCTTACAAGTAAGGGAGCAGGAGAGAATAGACCTCGACGAAATCTATGGTAGCTTCGCCCAGAAAGATCCCTTGATCGATGAGCTCCATGCAGCTCTAGATAGACTATTGGTGATACCGGGACTCGTTGACCTTGTGCCTGAAGTTGGCACGAATATCGTGTACGCGAAGCCTGGGGCGTCTTCATCTGAGGATGTAGCTGGACTGATCGGTAGGATCATTAAGGGTTCAGGGAAGCCACTGGTCTGCGGTGAGATCGCGTATGGTGCATCCAAGTATCTCTCATCCGTCCTATTCGAGGCGATGAAGATCGATCCATCCAAGAGGGCAGCCCTCAACATCAGGGGAGGCTCTGATATAGCGAATAGGCTTGAGGCTATTGGCTTGAGGGTGCATATTCTCCCATCCAAGGTTGAGGGGGATGGATGCCCAGTGGCAAGCTACCTTGAAACATCAAACACACTCTTAGACGCCTACATCCACCCGGGGGACATGGGAATAGAGGCGACAACAACTATCCTCGGTGAGAACCCGGGTTGTATTGTGGATGTGTTGGAGAGACTGGTAGACCTTGAAGGATAAGATTGAAGCCTTCAACTTGGTCGCGGGCACCTACGATGAATGGTACAATCATCCTCAGGGAAGACAGGTATTTGACGCCGAGAGAAAAGCAGTAAGACACATGATTCCCAGCTCTGGGCTTGGAGTTGAGATAGGTGCAGGTACTGGCGTATTCGCGGAGAGCCTAACAGATGATGAACGCACAATTATTTGTTTGGACCCATCCGTAATGATGCTGAGCAAAGCAAAGGATCGCGGCTTACCTTGTATACTCGGTTATGGTGATTTTCTACCTTTACGCTTGGATACGGTGGATTTCGTGTATATGATCACAGTTCTGGAGTTCATCAACGAACCCATCGAGGTCTTCAAGGAAATCAAACAAACCGCGAAAGAGAACGCAGTGCTATCAATTCTCTTCATCAACTCTGACAGCAGCTGGGGAAAACTCTACAGGGAAATCGGATCGAAAGGAGACCCAGTCTTCAGGCACGCCAAGATATACACTCTTGAGGAGGTCTATAGGCTGCTCAACTCTACGGGGTACAGGCTCACTTCTGCTTTGGGTACTCTGAACTCTGATCCCATGAGCCAGATGGTTGACGAGACATTGGTTGAGCCCGGTCCAAGATCAGGAGTACTCATCATTCAAGCAATGAGTGCCTAACTGATTTTTTCAATTAAGTTCTGATAATATTTATATCCTAAGCTGAATGCACGGTATTCGAAGGGGAGCTAGACATGCAGTCCGGCTGAGAGGGCGAAAACTCGCCGACCCTTTGAACCTGATCCAGG
>CAYUTB010000258.1:0-1878 GCA_964447425.1 uncultured Candidatus Bathyarchaeia archaeon | reverse complement strand
ATCATCACCTGAAGGGCATGAGCCTCCACAGGTACCACATTGAATGCACATTTCTAATCGGTTAACGCCTGGGGTGTTTTGGATGACCTCAGAGATAAACGTTGGAGCACGAGGGTTTGAATTGTGGTTATTTGACATCGATTACTCTCCTTGTATGAGATATTTTAGGTTTTTAACCATTAGGTACTATTATAAACCATTATTCGTATTTTGTGTAAATAGATTGATAGCGTTTCCAAAACCAATTTTTAAATGGATTAGTTACAATTCATTTCAATGTTATGAGTGCACTGAAAAAACGATTAGACAAAATCGGTGAAAGTAGTGTATAATATAATAACAAATCAAATCGAAGAAAGAAGAATCACAATATGTTCCGAAAAAATGACAAACACTTGCAAATACCTTTTATCAGTCAAATGGATAACTTACCGAAGAAACAACTTGATTATATAGAAAATTCATGGTCACAAGCATTCTACGATGATTTTTTTACACAAATAGATGAGAACCCTTTTGATGTATTGTATGCTGATTGTCCCTCTCGTCCAAACATACCAATCAACGTGCTTGTATCGTTGGAATTTTTGAAGGCGAGCAATGGTTGGAGTGATAAAGAGCTATACGAGGGATTCAATTTTAATATATTGGTTCGTAAAGCAGTGGGCTATCGGAACTTAGGAGAAGGCGACTTTGACTTACGAACGCTGTATTATTTTCGGAACAAATTATGTCAATACATGCAAAATAATGGCATTAATCTGATAGAAAAGGCATTTGAGCAGGTGACTGATAAACAGATAGAGGCATACCAAATAAAAACCGGAAAACAACGGATGGACAGCACACAGGTAGCCAGTAACATATATGAGTTTAATCGTTTACAATTGATGGTAGAGGTAATCCAACGCGTGCATCGGATGATGAGTGAGGAAGAACAGAAAAAATACGCTGACTTTTTTGCTCCATATATTAAAGGACACTCGGGACAGTATATCTATCACATCAAGGGACAGAACACGAGTGAACATATGCAACGGATTGGCGAGTTGATACAATATCTAATCTCAGAACTTCAGCCTAAATATGACCAAGATGCAGGCTACCGGATGTTAGAACGAGTATTTGGAGAACATTTTCGAGTAGAAGAGAAGACGGTGAAGATAAAAGTAGAAAAAGAATTAAGTGCGAGCAGTTTGCAATCGCCGGATGATAAAGAAGCGACCTACCGTGAGAAAGGTAAAAAGTCATATAAGGGATATGTAATCAACGTAACAGAAACATGTGAGCCAGAGAATGCCTTGCAACTGATAACAAAAGTACAGACTGCTCCAAATCAAGTTGAAGATGTCACTCTAATGATAGAAGCCATGCCTGATTTGAAAAAGCGCACTGAGATAGAAATTCTCTACACGGATGGTGGCTATGGCAGTCCGGAAGCAGACCAGATCTTACAGGATAACAGTGTCGAACAAATCCAGACAGCCATTCGCGGGTGCACACCTAGCACAGAAAAGTTAAATCTAGCCGATTTTGATATCCAACAGAGTCAAAGTGGTACACCAACGCAGATTACTTGTCCCGCTCAACAAAAGGTAGAAGTTCAGCAGAGTAGCCAAAAAAAAGGCTATGTGGCACACTTTGAGAAAGAGATTTGTGAAACCTGCCCTCTCAGACAAAAATGTGCTGCGCAAAGTGGAAAACGGGATATGCGCAGGCATTTGCGTTTCAACAAAGATCAAGTTAATGTATCCCAGCGACGGCGGCGAAGTTCAATCCATAAGCTGGATGGGCGTGCAGCAATTGAGGCAACAGTACGTCAGGTAAAACATTCTTTCCCGGCCGGTAAACTACCGGTGCGTGGGCTATTTCGAGTGG
>CAYUTB010000257.1:0-1902 GCA_964447425.1 uncultured Candidatus Bathyarchaeia archaeon | reverse complement strand
TGAACAGGATATCTCCTGTGTTAGGCTCTATAAATGCTAGCTTATTTGTGAGCGTAAAACCTTGATGTAGGCTCCAGAAACTCGTTGCCTCGATGATGTTGCTCTTGTCTGCCTCAAAGCGGGTTACCAGCTGCGAAGTCTCACCGATGTGTAGCTTGAAAACCATGGGTAGGTTTCTATGCTCGGTATCAAAACTCAGACCATCCTCGATGTTCACTAGCCTTGGCAGTATTCCATCTATGCTGATATCACTTGATGCGGCAGTCAATGGGATGGTTTTTCTGCTAGGTATTAACGCCCCGTTTTCCTCGTAGATGCCGAGATTTCCTGTCTCGATCTCTAGGTCATACCTGTACTCATTGACTGGTTTCTCTTCTCTCCAAGTCTTCACAGAATCTCCCAGAGCCTTAAGGGGGTCAGTGGAACCCGCCGGAATGTATTCCCCCAGTATTGTGACTAATTTATTCAACTGTGTCTTGATTGAGACAAATAGCTCCGTGTCTCCAGATAGTACTTGAATGTTATACTGTTTCGTTAAATTATCCAACATCTGCCTGTGATGTGGGGCTAAGCCTTCAACCTCAAGAAAGAGACACCATGGCTTTGCGATGTACTCTGCCGCCGCCCAGTACAAACTCATAGCTGCTTGAAAAGCGGCTCCGCCATCGCTGCTCTGAATTAACGCGATGATCGGCTCATCTTCTCTGAACCCCCAAGCATAGTCTATTCCATGAAAATCTATACGATCCAATCCATTTTCCAGAAGAAACGCTTCTACTTCCTCGATGGGGGATGGCATGTAGAAATAGCTGCCTCATTGTTTATGGGTTTAACGGAAATAGCTCTCCGCGTAGCCCTTGAAGCCCTTGTTGCTGGTTATCTTTACGAGAAGTACTCCGAGGATGACCATCTCAACGCATGCCTTAACGATTATCTGGAACCCTATGACTGTAGCTATCCCAATGGGTAATCCCATGGCTACTGGTAGGAGATACCTAAAGAGAATGATTGTCAAGACCGCTTCAGGTATATATGCAGTAAGTGTTAACGCAGCTGCCTTGACCGTCGAGTCTACCTGATATCTCTGGAACAGCCATCCCGCTGTTAAACCCGTCATGGCTTTTCCCAGTGGTAAGCCGATGCCTGTGACTAAGTTTCCTTTGCTGAAGCCGAACTCGAATGCTGCTACAAGTCCACCCACCGCACCTGTTACACCCCCAACTATCGGTCCCCCGAATAGGGCTGCGATGAATGTGGTTAGGTGGCTTATGTCTAGTGCTAGGCTTACTGAGACTGGTCCAAGCGGTATGTTAGGGGCTATTGGAGTTAACTGGGTTGATACGAGTGATAATACGTTCCCGAGTGCCGCCATAGTGGCGATAAATGTTAGGCTCTTGGATCCTAGTTTGTTCATATCGGTGATGATAGATCTTTAACTAATTTACGGGTTATCACACATTAATTGGTAACATCGCATTTTTGGATAAGCATACTCAGAGTCCTCATAGCCTTCTCCGCGTCAGCTGCCTTCACCAATATGTGGTCTCTTAGAAACGTTGAGACCGCGTAAATGCTGATCTCTTCATCAGCCAGAACAGCCGAGACCACTGATAGAAAACCGATGAGGCTGAGGCCAAGCACGATATCAAACGTAATTACTCGATACGGGCCCTCAACCTCATAAACCGGGAAATATTCTTTCAGCAAAGCCCAATCCTCCTCCTTGAGGATGAGAGAAATCTCCTCCAAATCGAGTGTCACCGAACTAAATGGGCTCAATAGCTTGAATAAATCTAGAACTTTCTCCTGCTCCTCTACTGGGAGGCTTGCGATCATATAGTTAGCTGGGTGGAGCTTTAGCTTGGTGGAAGCAAAGACTGGCATCATAGCCTCAGAGGGCAT
>CAYUTB010000256.1:0-1912 GCA_964447425.1 uncultured Candidatus Bathyarchaeia archaeon | reverse complement strand
TTTATTGTTTTAATTTTACTTGAAATATGTTTTTATCCATTCTTTTATCTCATCACGTATGCACGCGCATGGAATAGCTTTGAAGACTTCCAAATCAGCTCTCATCTTCCCACGTGGTTGGTTGGGCATAATTTTATCCCCAGACCCCATTCCACATTTTCCATGCCCTGTTATCAGCCTGAATACTGGCATTCTGACTTCCATAACATCTTCAAGCTGGATAACTTGCGAGGCACCGCAGTGCTGAAGCAAGGTTATCGGGGTGGGGGTAAGTATTTTAAGGGTTGTATGTTTTTTTGTTTGGTGAGATAAATGAGCGCGAGAGGTTATGGTCAAGGTAGGGGCGGTAGTCGGCAGAGTGCGGGTGGTCCTAGAGAATGTGTCTGTCCAGGCTGTGGATCCAAGATTACCCATGTTAGGGGTGTTCCTTGTTTAGAAACAAGGTGTCCTAAATGCGGGAAAAAAATGCTGCCTGCCCCTTAGAATATTCTCTATAGACAACCATCTTATGAAGCGGCTCTACAGATATTTATAGTCAGAATCAAGGATTACACATCTTTGATAAAAATTGTTTATTTGATCTAGATTTACGCTGTCATTCCTTTTTTCTGGTATCATAACCACAGGAATGACATTTTCCGTAATTTTTTTTTGTTTGATGATCAAAGGTCGGATACAATATTCCATCGCATTTTGGGCATGGTGGATATTCTGTTGATGTGTTCACTTCTTCTCACCGTTTACTGTAAAATCCATTTGATCAAGCCAGTCAGTTAACACGTTTTTTACTTTTTTTCCGGCTTCAGTCGAGTAAATCTTGATTCCCAATGCGTCAAGAATCGTAGAAGCACCGGGACCTACATCACCAGAGATCAAAACTGTAACATCATGCTCTTTGAGCAGACTTGACGCCAAAGGTCCTGCGCCCTTTTCCTGAGATGCTGCCTGGTTCTCAATCACGATAGAATCCAGAATTTTCCCGTCTTCAATGGTTACTACGGTAAACGTGGGAGCCCGTGAAAACGTCGTTGCTACTCTATCACTTAGCTTCTTGTGACCCTCAGTTGGGAAAGCGATCTTCATTTTATCACCTGTAAAAAAGAGGGTTGAGGTTATGATGTCTCTGGTTTGGAGGATATTTCTTCGAGTCGTTTCCTCATAGTGGAAAGCTCTTGCTCCATGTACTTGACTTGGTCAACTAGGTACTGTTTCTCCTGGTCAGAAGTTGGCACCGGTGGTACACCGGGTACGGCTGCACTATAATCGGGGTTATCCCACCACCATCTTTGTAGCCAAGGGAACCTTGCGCATCTGGTAGGGTCACCCGTGTATGCGTATCCTGCCCCATACCCATAACCTCTACCATATCCTCTTCCAAAGCCTCTCCCATAACCGTAGCCTCTTGCTCTATATCCCATTTTTTCATTTTCTCCTTTATGTGCTTAGGCACATCTTCGTTATGTGCATTAACACAGAAATATATAAATATTGTGCAATATCACATAATGTCATATGATGCGTGGAAGAGGTAGAAGGGGAAAGTTCGGAAGGATCCCGCACCCGGTGAGGATCAGTCACACTACAGGCATCAAGTCGTTCATCCCGGAGCCTTTGAACAGTTTGGAGCCTGTTCATATAGAGCCAGCAGAGCTTGAGGTAATCATGTTAATTGATATCGAGGATCTGAACCAGCAGGAAGCTGGAGAGATGATGGGAACAAGTAGAGGAACTGTATGGAGGCTCCTACAGTCTGCGCGTCATAAGATCGCGTTAGCGTTAATCGAAGGGCGAAGAATAGAAACCTATTAGAATATACTTCGGGGGTTTAACTATCGCCCGTGGAATACCTATTTTATATAATGAAAGAAGAAAGGAGAGGCATTTCCTATAATTTTTCTATATTACCTTCAAC
>CAYUTB010000255.1:0-1914 GCA_964447425.1 uncultured Candidatus Bathyarchaeia archaeon | reverse complement strand
CGACGTTCATTATCGCAACCAGCGCAGCCTTAACGTAATCAGTCTCATAATACCGGACAATAAGATACAGATACACCACAAGCTGCACTAATCCAGCGATAGACTGCCCCAGAAACGCCCCGATAACCGCGTTCGCTATAACCGCTGCGATAGTTATCATCACGGCGTCCATAAACTTCGCCCGATCAGCTCCCACTATCATCCTACCGGCGATCCAGAGCACAGGCGCCTGAATCAAGATGCTCACCAAAACATATCCTATGACTGCTTCAAGTAACATGCGTAAATAAAGAAAACATCCTATATGAACCTGAGCAAAAACCTAAAACCGTGATAAAAAAATGGAGTTAATAGGCGTCGTAGTAACCCAAACCTGTTACAGTGTTAAAATTTTATTCAATTCCTTATTGAGAGGTGATTACATCTCAATATTGATCAATGCACTGATACCCTCAGTCAACAAAATCTAGGAAGGAGCTGCAAATCTGATTAAACAAGGCTCCAGCTATGTGAGTCCACTCCTCTACACAGATGCAGAATCTAATTCACATAAACCCCATTTTTTTATGGAATCAGCCCTACGGGGGTATTTTTCATACCTTTCGGGTTAAATACCTTGAAACACCAATCAAATACGAAACAAATTGCCCGGTAAAGAACTCAACCTAGACCCAACCGACTGGGAACAGACCGAGGAACTCGGAAAACAGATGCTCCACGATATGCTCAAACATCTCAGAGAAGTCAGGGAACGCCCCATAATGAAGAGACCACCAGAAGAAGTCATGGCAGCCTTCCTCCAACCCCCACCCATGACCGGAGAAGGCGCCGAAAAAGCATACACAGACTTCACCGAACTCGTACTCAGCCACCAATCCAACTTCAACAAAGACCCCCGCTTCTGGGGCTTCGTAGTAGGAACCGGCAGCCCAAGCGGCATGCTGGCGGATATGCTCGCCAGCGGACTCAACGTCAACATGGTAGGAGGACCATTGGTCTCAACAATGCTTGAGATGCAGGTAACCGCATGGATCAAAAGCATGGTAGGCTTCCCCATGACAGCCGGAGGCATACTCGTCTCAGGCGGCACCATGGCGAACCTCCTAGGATTAACAGTGGCACGCAACACAAAATCAGGCGTCAACCTACGCGAGAAAGGAGTACAGGGCATAGAAGGCAAACTCATCATCTACGCCTCAACTGAAGCCCATGTCTGCATCCAGAAGAGCATCGAGATGCTGGGAATAGGCAACGAGAACCTACACAGGGTCCCCGTCACCAAAGACTACAGCATGGACACTGTTGCCCTCAAGAAGATGATCAAACAGGACAGAGAAGCAGGCAGCACCCCCATCGCGGTAGTAGCCTGCGCAGGCACAGTAAACACAGGAGCCTTCGACCCCATCAACCAGATAGCAGACATCTGCGAATCGGAGGACCTCTGGCTCCACGTAGACGGAGCATTCGGAGCATGGGCAGCCATCACCCAGAAATACAAACACCTCACCGAGGGAATGACAAGAGCAGACAGCCTCGCCCTAGACCTACATAAATGGATGTATATGCCCTATGATGTCGGCTGCGCCATATTCAAAAACCCTGAACAACAAATCAAGACCTTCAGCGAACGCCCCGACTACTACAACATGAGCAAAGACACACCACCACAATTCGCAGACCTCGGCTTCGAACTCAGCAGAAGCTTCAGAGCACTAAAAATATGGATGGGCATCAAAGAACACGGAGTAGCAAAATACAGCATGCTCATACAGCAAAACATCGACCAAGCCCAACACCTAACCGAGCTAATAAAAAAACAACCCATACTAGAACTCATGGCACCCACACCCCTAAACACGGTCTGCTTCCGCTACACCGACCCAGCCATACCCGACGAGGCACTGGATGAGCTGA
>CAYUTB010000254.1:0-1920 GCA_964447425.1 uncultured Candidatus Bathyarchaeia archaeon | reverse complement strand
GAGGAAGGAATACCAATAAACGTCGAGGTTAAGCCTCGTTAATTTTCCAGCCAAGAGTGACCGCATTTTACGCATCTGAAGCGCTCCACACTACGGTCAGTGTTGACACCCGCGTGTTCCCCAAGGGCTACCGTGATGTTATGATATGCCTCGTCGAATCCACACTGAGGACATCTGCGATTTACCTTGTTGGCGCTCTCCACCCCTGACATAACATAGACTGGCTCTGCCTCGGACTCGGGGCCTGTTCTGACCTCGATCACCATGGCTCTTTTTTCCCAGCCGCATCGGGGGCACTCGTATCCGCTTAGCGATTGCTTCATAAAGCTGCCGCAGCGGTCACAGAACTCTACCATCTTAGCTTTCACTCACTAATAGAACACTATACTGTGTTATATGGTCCAATATAGGACTTTGTAGTTACTCTTTGGTATAAACAAGTTGTAACCCCTTTTTCGGTCCTTTTCGTGCTCTTTCTATGGTTAATAAAGCATATCTTGAGAAACGCATCAAGTACCCATGTAGTGGTTTACCTCATACTCGAATCTTGAGGGCATTATAGGGGCAATCCTCAAGCAGAGATGCGGTGAAATTATATCTATGGATCAGTATCCTGTCTCATGGCTTCTCTTAATCTGGGTAATCTGGGACAAGTTTGGATAACGCAAGCGCCGCAGCTTTTCACCTTCGCATTGTATTTACTTTTAACATACGCCGTTTACCGCATCCTCAGCCTCTTCTTATCCAGACAGAAACGTCTCAGCCCACACAGTGAGAACCTCGCCCGCCTCATCCTCCGAGTCACTGCCATAACTATCGCTTTGATCGCGGTATTCAGTGTCTATGAGCTTCCCACCTCCTGGTTTCTCGGGAGCAGCGCATTGGTAGGCGCTTTCCTCGGCTTCGGCTCCAGCCAGACCATCAACAACGTGGCTGCCGGTTTCTATGTCATCATCAGCAAGCCCTTTGAGGTGAAAGACTACATTAAGATGGGGGACGTAGAGGGGCAGGTTGAGGAGATCAGCATCAACTACACTAAGCTGTATACGCCTACGTTCAATCTGCTTGAGATACCCAATGTGCAGGTGCTGAACAGTCGAGTGCTGAACTGCACCCATGAGGGCTTCATAAAAAACACATTCGTGTTCACGGTCCCACACGCAATGCCTCTCAGGAACGATGACCTGTACAGCAAGGTCTTCAAACCCGCCATCGATGAGATTTCGGAAAAATATCCAGGCGTCTTGCTTCGAAAACCCGAGGTCTACTTTGAGATCAGCACGCATTTTGGCAGGGGCTTCAAGGTCCGCCTATTTGTGCCAAAGGGTCAGGCAAAGACCATGTATGTAATACAATCCGAGCTATCCAACAGGTTCCTGCAGCTATTTGATGAGGAACGCCTCAAACCAGCCCCGCAGCCTTAGGCTTTAACGATGTAAGGTTGTTCGGCTTTAACCAGTTTAAGGCAGAAGCTGAACCTGTTTAGGTCCATGGCGCAGTGAAAATCCCCTTCCTTAAAATGTGTCTTGGATGGGTCAAAGAACTTGGCGCCCTCGGGATGCGCCCGTATCTCGGTTTTCATCGCCTCAAAATCCGGCTCCTCATTCCTCAGCTTAAGCATGATGTATTCTGCGAGGGACTCATCCTCGGGCGATTTTTCTCTCCCATCCCACCCCATGGCTACAAGGCTCACGGTCTCCGGTTTCTTCTCCCTGATGTAATTCACGATAGCGTCAGCCATCACAAAGCTTCCCGGTAGAATCTCATCCGCATCATACGCGTTGAAGAGCCCCCGGGTTCCGGCGCTCGTGGTCTGAATCACCGAAAGCCCTGAAAAATCCACATCTTTAACATCGTACGGGCTATTACCGTAATCAAATCCCGGTACCTGTTTTCCATCCCGTTCCCCCATCAGCACCC
>CAYUTB010000253.1:0-1958 GCA_964447425.1 uncultured Candidatus Bathyarchaeia archaeon | reverse complement strand
CCGCAAGTACAACGGCATACTCCACTTAGAATAGTCGCTAATAGGGGGAGGGGGGGGTCAACAATCCTCGCCACAAAGAAGCCCTTTTATCTCTAAGCAACCCTAAACCGGGTTGTTTTGTTCCATATACATTGAAAAAACTGGTAGAGTGATGGTAAAATAAGACACAAATCGCGGAGGGCACCATCAATACTATGGCGGAGATAGAGCTCATTGCACGAGCAGTCATCAAACGCGGAGACGAGATACTGCTAGCCAATAAACACGGGGAAATCAATACATTCCTGCCCGGGGGGCACATCGAGGATGGTGAGTACGCGGAGGAGGCGCTGAGACGAGAGCTACTGGAGGAACTCGGCGTTGAATCAAGGATAACTGGCTTCATCGGTGTATTAGAGCACAAGTTCACTGATAGACATGGGCACACTTACGAGGAGATTAATCTAGTCTTCGAGGCGGAGATCGAGAGGGATTCCGCGGATTCGGCTGAGGGGCACCTTGAGTTCCTGTGGGTCAAGCTAGCGGAGCTTGAGAAACATACACTACTCCCCAGCAGTCTACCGATGCTGCTGGAGAAATGGGAACAAGACCGAGCCACGTTCTACTACGCCCAGAAAAGCTAGGCTCAGGTCTCATGGTATATCTTATCGAGACTGGGGGAAGCCCCTACGATTTTCGAATGAATGTGGATTATTAATTTAGAGAGGTATAGCTGTTTTTTCGCTGTGCACTGAGAGTCATTTAAACCTTGATGGGTTATCATACTCCATCTCGACTATAGTGAACAGGGCGTAGCTGTACACACCGGAATCTAGGTTCCAAGTGACCTCCACCTCATAAGGTATCATAACGCCATCGACTTCCCGGTAATTCCTACAGTAAGCGACCCATTCATCCTGTGAAAACGAGTCCCCTACCGAACGATACCTGAGTCCAAGGATTTCCGTAACCTGACCCTCAGCATTGAATTTGAAGACTAGAGACACATTTATCCCGCTATCAACAAGGGTGGCTCTAGCGGAGTCTGAATCAACCTCAGCCCATTGAAGCCTCTCACTGGGTAGAAGAGCAGTTGGGAACCATATCGCCTCGGCAAGCCACCTCATCAAGGCGCCTTCATCCATCTTCTCTCCCTTTGTATCACCCATAGTGTACAATGAGGCTACCTTGATCAACATGTTTCCTACTCCGTCATGATAAGTGTCCCTCGCAGTTATCGCGATAACGGGAACGGGGTTAATCGATGCGAACCATAGGAACCCCGGTTTTTCCACTGAGAAATATTCTTCACCTGTGATCGGCATCCAATCCTGCTCAGGGCTGGGTCTGAAGGTCCCGGCGTGTGTCAATCTAACGTAGCTGATGTATTTCTGTCCATCATTCAAAGAGTATCTAAAATATCTCTGCACCGGCTCAGGAAGCCCCTCGAGTTGTCTGTACGTAAATACGTCCGTCAGGTCTCCGGAGCTGGAGAAAATTGCATCGATCTCACCATTTACCTGCCTCCTGAAGAAAAAGGTCCCCAAGACGAACGCAGTCACTATGACAGTGATTATAATTGTGACGAAAAACAGGATCTTGTATAATGTTTTCATTTTAATCATCCGTGTTTCTTATACTTCTCTGGAAATAGCTCATCTATTATTCCTCTGTGATTCCTATGAGTAGTCTAGGCATAATTTATCAGTATTCATTTCATAAAATAGTTAATAAAAGATAAAAACTGGAAAACGTCCGGCGTAAATTAATACATTTATTATAAAAACAAGAAAACGAATTATACACAAATAATTCATGCCAAAGGCACTACAAAATAACACTAAATAAAAGAAAATCAAACACTTGACAAGTTACACAAAATAATCAAAATGAATGAAAAAAGAAGGTTTATGCGTTTACCTTGTCTAGGTAAAGCTTTCTCTTGTAGAGTACACCCATGACATCGGCTGCCCTCTCAG
>CAYUTB010000252.1:0-1979 GCA_964447425.1 uncultured Candidatus Bathyarchaeia archaeon | reverse complement strand
CCACACCCAGTTGATCCAAAACTAGTTGACTGCATGATGCCGAACATGAACTGGAAAAGAACCACATTCAAGGACCCCGATGGAATAAACATAGAACTCTGGCAGAGAAACTGAGCAAATACCCCTCGCTACTCTTCTAATGTTAGTACCAATTTCCGTGGGCCCCCGAAGCGCGCGCAGATTATATATTGCTTCTCTGTTTATCCCTGTATGAATAAATTCACGAAAACCGGTGTTCTTCTATGCATTATACTTCTATCCTTTACCACCGCAGTGTATGCGCAGTCAACTGACATCTACGCCGTGGTCACAGCAGTTGATGCACCCAAAACTGTTGAGCCCGGTGCAACCGTCAAGGTAACAGTGTCCGTGGAGTATAACTTCCCCGAGCAAACAAACGGCATCGTGGGGATATATGACCCGGAGTCATGGGAGGCTATCCAGGAGATGGAGTTTGATGACCAGGGAAACTATGAGTCAGGGTTTGAGTTGGAGATCATAGCCCCCGAGGAGGAGGGAACCTATCAGCTGGCTGCAGACATCTACTACTTGGGTGAGGGTGGTTATACTTACACTGATGGAAGTGAGCAACTCTTCTCTATCACCGTTAAGAAGGCAGGCTTCAGCATACCCGGGTTCCCACTCGGCGCCTTGTTGATTGGATTAGCTGCTGTATTGTACCGAAAAGAGCAGCCATCCGGAATCCTCGCCTAATTGCGTACGCTTATGGGCAGATATCTAAGGAAATTACCCGGGATACGTTGTTTATCTACACGGACCACTACCGATCCTAACTTCTGGAGAACCGAGACAACAAACACCTCAGTGATCTATGATGGCCCTAGCCTCTCCACTAGAGAGTATTCATGGTTGGTTCAAGCATTATCTGAACACAATGAAGACCTCATAGCTAGAACAGTCTTCAATATCCCCTAATTTTTCTAAAATATACTTATTTCTCAATTTTAACTTTTCATTTTCATTATTATTTATTCTTTTTTAGATGCGTGCGCACTCGAATGCGCGTTTATTCTTAGATTATACCTTTCTGCTTCAAGACTTGGGTCGAAAAACAGCCCAAGACGTAAAGAGGTATCCATAGTAAGATGTACCAGTTGATGTAGGTGTAAGCCTCATCAGCGTACAGGGTATAGGTAGGCGTTAAAAGCAACCCGATGAATGAGCCTCCTAATCCGAATTGTACGAGTAATCCTATGACTATGAACAATCCGAGGGTTACTCCGATCTTCTGTATGTTAGGTTTCAGTAATTCAACGATATTCATAACCTATGCTTTCATGATGATGTATTTAGAGACTAGTATCCCAAATAACAGCTGGACTCCAAATAGAATTATATCTATAAAGAGTAAAGAATTATCATGCCTTTTTGTAGTGAGTGTGGTTCGAAGCTTGAGGATGGTAGTAGGTTCTGCAGCGAATGCGGGACGCCTATTCAGGGAACAGCTCAGCCACAACCAACTGTACAACCGAATTACCAGCCACCACAACCCATGGCGCAGTCACAGGGAGAAATCGTTCAGGGTGTAATCCAGGCCTGTAAGCAGGGTATTCCTGTGAGTGTCTTTACCTTGTTCTTGACGGATCATAGGATCGTAGCCGCCAAGACTGGAGGCGTCTTGAGCAACCTCGCCACAGCCGGCGTTGTAACCGGGGGAGTACTTGGTGGACTCATAGGAGCGGGCCTTGACTCTAGGAGAGGTGATAAGAAGACACAGGAGCTCTTCCAGTTCTCGCCTGATGAGATGTTGGCCAAGGATAAGAAGAACTATGAAATCCTGTACGCTAATATTCAGAGTGTTGAGATGAAGCCCCCGGGGTTACTCGGTATGGGTGAGATCAAGGTGAAGACGCCGGGAAAAGATTTCAAGTTCAATCTTGAGGTTTCTAAAGATGTCTTCCAGCAGCACATAAACGTGATGAACCATGTGTTATCTGGCAGGATATTTGTGAAGTAAA
>CAYUTB010000251.1:0-2026 GCA_964447425.1 uncultured Candidatus Bathyarchaeia archaeon | reverse complement strand
AGAAAATCAGCGATGAACGGGTTGAAAAATCACTATTTGAAAGAGCCACCGGATACAATCACCCGGAAGAAGATATAAGAGTGATTGATGGGAAGATAGTGATAACAGAAACGATTAAGCACTACCCGCCGGAGACTGCCGCGATGATCTTTTGGTTAAAAAATAGAAAGAAAGAATACTGGCGCGACAAGCAAGAGGTTGGGTTCACGAACGAGTCGGCTATCAAATACACAGAGGAAGAAAAGGCCACCATGAAGGAATTAGCGTTAGAAAGGGCCAAAAAAGAGCTGGAACTGCTTAAATCCGGGAAACAACAAAACACGGAAATTCAAGAGGTTAGTTAACATGCGCCATGCGGCCACAACACCTTTAATTATTGTGTTCTATATCACCCTTTTTATGTTGCGGTGGAGTTAAATGTCTGAGGCAATAGACCAGTTTACAGAGTACATGCTGTGTGATATAGACCCCTGGTTCTGGGCGTGGAAGAACACAATACGCTTACAGGCTGGGTCCTTTTCACTGCGGGGCCACGAGTGGCAGGTTGAGCCGATGCAGTCCGATGCAAAAAAGCGATGTGCAAAAAAAGCGGCACAGCTGGGCTTTTCCGAGCTTGAGATACTACGGACACTGCATGGCATGATAAACGGCAAGTATCCCACTGGCTGCTTGTATCTATTCCCCACTGGAGATGATGTTTCTGATTTCTCTAAAGCACGCTTCAATCCACTGATATCAGACAATCCCTCAGAGATAGGCCGATTTGTACAGAGTACCGATAGCACAAACATCAAGCGTATCGGCACAGGGATGCTGTATCTACGTGGAGCGCGGCTGTCCAGTAATGTCGAGGGCCTTAAAAAGGATTCTTCAAAGCTGCGTAGTATCCCCGTTGACAAAGTGGTGTTCGACGAGCGTGACCTGATGGACAGCGCCGCAGTTGACATGGCCGTTGAGCGTATGAGCCATTCAAGCGTCCAGGAGTATGTCTCGTTCTCTACTCCCACGATCCCCGATTATGGGATTGACAAGGAGTATCAGGATTCAGACCAACGAGTGTGGATGATCCCCTGCCGGAAGTGCAAACACGAGACCTGTCTGGAAATAGAGTTTCCTAACTGCATTCAGGACGGAAAAAGGGTCTGCAAGTGCGGGAATGAAATCTATTCCCAAGATGGACATTGGGTTGCGCTCTACCCGGGGAGAGAGGTCGCCGGGTGGTGGATCAGTCAGCTTAACTCATCCTATGTCTCACCGGAAGAGATTCTCACCCTGTTCAACAATCCCCCGAACGGAAACATACAGGAAGTCTACAACTCCAAGCTCGGGATGGCTTATATAGCCGCTGAGAATCGGTTGACTGTTCGGGATGTGTATGCTTGTTGCGGCCTGGATCCAATGCCTGCAAAACATGATGGACCGTGTGCCATGGGGGTGGATGTGGGGGGGCTATTGCATGTTGTCATTGGACGGAGAATAGCACAGGAGCAATATCAGATACTTAAAACAATAGCTGTACCTACGTTTGAGGACCTGCATGACCTGGCTCGTAAGTACAACGTTAGGAATTGTGTGATAGATGCGATGCCGGAAACGCACAAGGTCCGGGAGTTTCAGAGGGCAGAGCCGTATGAGATATTCCTATGTGAGTATCAAGAGAGTTTAGCAACTGGCCCGCTGTGGAATCTCAAGGCCGGGATTGTCAAGGCAAATAGAACCGAGGTATGTGACCAGACTCATACGCTCATAACCACACCGAAGAAATGCGAGTTACCCCGGCGTTGTGAGGCAATAACCGAATATGCCAAAGAGATGGCGAACATCGCCAAGGTGCTCGAAGAAGATAAGGTGTCTGGTGCAAAAATATATCGTTACCGAAAACTGGGCGATGACCATTACCGGCATGCTACTAATTACTACTATTTGGCAGCTCAACGGGTAGGATATAGCAATAATGACAACAAGGTACGTCAGACGGTAGCAGATTCAGACTATGAAATGTTAGGAGGTTGAGATGAGTTTCTTT
>CAYUTB010000250.1:0-2030 GCA_964447425.1 uncultured Candidatus Bathyarchaeia archaeon | reverse complement strand
AGCATTGACGTAACATAATTGATATCCACCATACCGAGTTTCGGAGCGATAGCGTCCCAAAGAAGCAAGAAAAAAATGAACTTAAGAAAAAGCCAGGTATCGCTGCCATTATTCTAAAATAACCCATTTGAAGTTAGTGTTAAAACTGTAAATTAGACGCTTGAAAAAAACAGTGAATCCACTGTTCGTAGCCCCGTTTTTGGGAGGGGAGTTACACGCCCTATGTATCGAGCTATGATACTTCAAGGCGATCACGGATAGACTATGTTGTACAGACTCACAGGTTCATGGAACTCGACCACACCAGTCTCGGAGAAGTAGACACCGATCTGAGCCGGAACATAAGCCCAATTCATATCTGATGAGGCTTCCTGAACCTCTACTATACCCACCAAATAGTTATCTCGATCTCCGTTCTCATCAAGCCTATAATTGCCGTTAACGCCAGTATATTCAGCTGCGACCTGAGGGAATACTAACTGAACTGCTGCTGGGTCAGAGGAGCCAGCTTCAATAACTGAGAGAGCCATAAGCCAGCATGCATCGTACAGCATTGCTTCCTGAGTTCCAAACGAATTAAAGTTGGCTCCAGAGGGGTTTAACTCGCGTGCTCGGTTAGTTAGAGCCGTATAGACTTCAATGTTTTCTATAATCTCCTGAGCAGAGTAGCCTTTGAGCATTGACATTTGCTCTCCCATAGCATCTTGACCTAGCACCGCAAAGCCCATCTGAAAAGAGAGAGACCATGGTACTTTGATTAGATTTTCAAAGCCTTTTGCTTGGTATGCTAGCGGATACGATTCGAACCCAATAACGAATACTCCAACATGATCTAAACTGTACTCCTGTATCGCATTAGCTACACATGAGTCGGCTTCTGCTAGATATTGCGTGAAATCGTTATTATCCTCCGGTAATGAACTGATGATGTCTGGCTGCGGATAGTAGACGCGTTCATAGATGGCTCCTCCTGCTGCTTCGTAAGTCTCTTTGAAGCGGTTATATGTGTCATCCATAAGCGTGTCATCGCCGAGTCTCCAATCGTTCTGGAGTACAACCACGGCGTTTATCTCTAGTTCTAAAAGCATTTTAGCCTCTACGAGACCCTCTTTTGAGGGAGTTCTGATACCCAGCCAGTTGCTTGGAGAGTCCACGACGCTTGAGGTAGAGCGAAGTGGGCTGACTACGAATAGATTGTTTTGGTCGATGGTGTCTTTTCCATCTTCGTATTTGAAGTCGTCAAACCCGACAACGAGTTCAACATCTAGCTCTTTGAGATACGTGACGGCTTCTGGATAAGTATCATAGCTAGATAGGGTAGGATAGGGAAGTATACAAAACTGGTAATCAATGTTGTTTTCTAGACAATACTGGTTGATATCCTGTTGTGCGAGCTCCGAGACGATTTCTAGTGGAAGAGGATCATAATCACTCTGAGATGTCTCACTTATCGAATAAGAAGTTAGTACAATGGGGACTGTGTTCTCGGTATAATTTAAACCGTGAGCAGCTACGCCAACCCACCCAGGTGCTGGTATATAATTATCTACAGTATCGGATTCAAGAATAAGCCCCTGCTGATTGGTTAGCCCATTTAGGTAGAAACCTCCAGCCACTACTATGGCTAAGACAAAGAGGATTGAGAAGGATTTTTGAGTCTTTGATTGGTAAGGATGATCCATTTTATCACCGCGTGTAAACGTACATACGTTTACATATATAACTGTTATGTAGTAACAAAAGTAAAAAAGAGAAAAAAGGGGCTAACTAAGCTTAGACTTGGATTTTCCCAGATTAACCAAAATGAGCACAGAGTTAGGGGGTAGGCGTTATTAAACTAAGCAACAATTGGTCACCTGAGTAGCGTATGCTACATGAGCTCAATGACTAGCCGCCTACAACGAAGGGCATTATCACCACATCGTCATCGGCGCAGAGCCTCGTATCGACCCCATCCAGCAGTTGAATGTTTTTGCCGTTTACCATTATGGCTAGGTCTGGTCCGCCTACCTTGAACTCGCCGAGGTATC
>CAYUTB010000249.1:0-2043 GCA_964447425.1 uncultured Candidatus Bathyarchaeia archaeon | reverse complement strand
TGCTTAGATGTTACCTCGTCCTTGACAAATCGCAGCGAACTCATATGTTTCCATGAATAGGTGTCGCAGGGGGAGATGAAAATTACCACAGAATAGGATGACGTTCAGTGCAGGCTCTATCTGCCCTGATCGTTCTTCATGAACTCCCTGAGCAGGGTGGTGGCGAACCCTCCCTTGTGCAGCATGAATGAAAGCTGGATCCCCCGAGGCACCTCAGTTACCTCGATTCTGGGTATCAGCCTGCCCAAACGACGGGTGCCTGTGACTTTCATGCGCCTAAACGTATCCATAGACATCTCCGATTCCTCAAGTATCATCTCCTCAAGGGCAGCCGACTCACCGAGGGGCTCAGACATCTCGAATCCATACATGGGGGCAGTGAAGCTGATCTCCTGAGCCTCATACCGGGGCTGCTCCACCTCCAAGTCATTCACCCAAAAAATGCCGCCGGTATCATGCTTCTTCGCTATATCTCCCAGTATTAGCTTGTCGAAGAGATCGCGCCTAACCCTCTCCGCCAGATACCTGTTGCAGAGATAGCTCTGGTACCCTGCTACGAGGAGTTTGCTGAGCCACCTGTCATTGAACTTTTTCTGGCCATGAAGTATCTCCCAGCCCTCATTCACGTTCTTGCCGCCTCTCCCTGTCCTCTGCTCTCCATAGTAGTTGGGCAGTCCCCTCATGTGGATCATTTCAGCGATTTGTCTCGTGTTCTTGATGGCTCGGCTCATGGGCATACGTATGTCTGTGATAACGACCTTGAACCTGTTCCCGATGAGGTGGCCTGCCCTGAATTTGTTGTTATGGAACTTGGCCCAGTTCACCCTGACATCTAATCTGCCATCGATGAGGCTCACGGCGTCGCTGGAAGGCATATCGTTTCTCTCAAAGAGTATGCTGAATGTCTGCGTGGTCACTGCGTTCTTGTCCTTGAGCCCCGCGGTGCCTATGTTCTCGGGTCTGAGGTTGAAGAGCTCTGCTAATTGGAGCTGTACTTCTCGGGTGGTCTGGTTCACCTTGGTTATGTTGACGTACAGGTGGCTACCGACCCCCGATGGCTCATAGAGAGACACCTCATCGACCATGAAGTCCTCTGGGCGTGCCCTGATCTGGCCCCCTATTCCTTCTAGTTCCTCGGTGATGTATGGAAGTGATAGGTCGAGGGGCGGTGGCTTTACCATTTCCTGATGTATCCCCCGTGAGTTATTGAAGGATTCGAAAAAAATTGGGCGCCATTGGTGGCTGATGGATAAAAGAATGCGTCTGCCACTAGCGCACAGGTTAAAACCGCGCAGATGCTATGAGGTGTCGAGGCGAATGGGCGCGATAAGAGTAGCGGAGGCAAGTGATATCCCCATGCTCGCCGAGACCCTCTCCCTTGCCTTCAATGATGATCCAGCGCTCTCTTGGGTGATGAGGACCGATGATAAGCGCGAAGAAGCTCTGCGCAGCCTCATCACATATTTTCTTAGAGATAGCATCCCCTATGGCGAGGTGCGGGCTACAAAGGATCTGGATGCCTGCGCTGTTTGGGTCCCCCCTGGTGTATGGGCTAAACGCCCGGGGGTATTAGAGTCGCTGCGTATGCTGCCGGAGACGTTGCGGTGGACGGGCTGGCGTAGGCTGCGCCTTTTCTTGGATTTGGATGCAGCAGAGTACGCGAATAGGCCAGGGGAACCCCATTTCTATCTAGCCTTTTTGGGCATCCGCCCAGATCGACAGAGAATGGGTCTCGGCTCCGCGTTACTGAGTCACACCCTGAGGCGACTGGATGAGATGGGTTTACCTGCCTACTTGGAGAACTCGAACCCTGTTAATCTGTCTCTATATCTGCGTCACGGGTTCAGGGTTGTGAATGAGATCACTCAACATGGTGGTCCATCTGAGTGGGGTATGTGGCGCGAACCCCCGACTCAAGTTAATTGATCAAGTCGGATTTAGAGCAAGGGTAAAATGTTAAGGATTAATAAGTTTTAGACACTGATCGAGTTGATAGATAAACCTAATCCGGGGCCTGGGACGTTTTCTCGTCTACGATCAGAG
>CAYUTB010000248.1:0-2072 GCA_964447425.1 uncultured Candidatus Bathyarchaeia archaeon | reverse complement strand
ACTAGATTCATGAATTACTAAATAACAATGTGATGCGCCCGTGTTTCATGTAACAGGTATATTGAATTTCCCGCAGTATAACAAAGGTCTGTATGGTTATAATGTTTTATTGATTCAACTAGAGTTTTCCCAGACGATCTCGTTTGTCGGTGAATAATACCATCCGATAAGCATCCATCTCAAACCTAGGTCGTAACCAACTGCATACAACCCAGTCCTGAAATCAAGTCTATCCCCATACATATCAAACCCACAAGGACCAGTCAAACCAACAAAATCACCTGCAACCAATGGAAGAACCTCCATAACCTTACTGGTGTTAATAGAGTCAGCTTCAATCACTGACAAACCCAAGACCATACATGAATCATAGATATTAGCCTCATAGAAACCAAGATCATTACCAAAACGATCATGGTAGTCTCTCCCTACTGAGGTTGAATACTCATCCCATACTGGAAGATGAAGAGGTGAAACAAGCTTAACGCTTGAAAGAATATCCTCCGATACAGAATCTATTTCCAATGAGTTTGCTACTGCATCAGTGCAAAACCAAGTAACATTAACCAGACTCGGATACCCCACTAATTCATTAAGGATTGCACTTGTCTCACTGAAGCTAAGGAGAAATACCCCCGTATCCTCATCAAAGATTGATTTTTCCTCTAAACTGTTCTCAACCTTATTCAGATATTCTGAGAACTCTGAAGCAGTAGCAGGTGGATACTTGACCCTTTCAAACACATCTCCACCAAGAGACTCATATTCCTCAACAAACCAATCACCAACTCCAACCGCCCAAGCATCATCCCTCTCAAGAACAATCATGTTCTCGACACCATAATCATATGCAACGTGTGCCATGATTTTCCCTATCATGTAATCATGTGGTGTGAGCCTGAATATGGAATCATCTTGAATCATTGGTTCCTGAGGATTGGTCGAACTGGGACTAACTACCAGCATTCCACGAGTCTCAACGTAAGACTTCATAGACCATAACTGAGATGACCAGCCTCCGCCAACTAGTAAATCAACGCCTGTCTCATGGAAACTTTGAGTACACTCTAGCGCTTTTGCCGCTGAGCCTTCTCCGCAAACAACTGTGAATTTAAAATAGGCATTCAGTCCAGATTCATTACAAATTTTATTTAATTGCCCCGCTGCTAATCCTGATAGGTATTCGTATTTTGCTAGGTCGTCTGAGGTTGTGCTGATTACTCCTATTTCTATTTCTCCCGATAGTGTTGTTTCCTCTGGTTGTATAATTGATGATTTAGGAGCAATAAATACAGCTAGAAATACAATCAAAATAATAAAACCGAAAATAAGTTTCGTATCTCTATTCATCACATCAAATAAGTACAAATAAAACTATATATCTTTTCTAAAACAAGAAATACAATTTCTCATGCCTCATGTAACATGTATATTGAATTTCCCGCATGATTTACCTATGCGTCTATTCACATTATTTAATAACCAAAAAGGCGTTTCCAAGATTTAGTTGGTAAAATGAATCTCTATGAGGCTATCGAAAAAAGAAAAAGTGTAAGAGAGTTCCAGTCTAGACCTGTTGAAGAAGAGAAAATTATACGAGTTCTGGAGGCGGGGCTAAAAGCACCAACAAACAACCATCTACGGCAATGGGAGTTCATCCTCATAAAAGACCATGAGCAAAGAGAAAAAGTCGCAAAAATATTCTCACAAGCAAAGACTATTACAAACGAGATGGAGCTTGAAAATGCGTTAGATAGATGGTCAAATGCGATGCAACGAGAGATGTACCGTAAAGCTTTACCTGTTCAAGAGACGATGCTGGTGAGTTCTCCTGAGCTGCTTATCGTATGCTATAGGCTAAGGAAATCACTCAAGGAATGTGAGACTCTATATGATCTAAATGATTTAGCATCAATTTGGATGGTTATGGAGAATATCTTGCTCGCGATGACAGCCGAGGGTCTGTACGGTGTTACCAGTGTGCCACGTGAGACGGGGTTACTCAAGAAGGTGTTGGGTGTACCTGAGGGATACGAGGTGGCGGCTGCGATTCCAATAGGATACCCTATGGA
>CAYUTB010000247.1:0-2095 GCA_964447425.1 uncultured Candidatus Bathyarchaeia archaeon | reverse complement strand
CATCCGCTTCCCATGCAAGCAATGCGCAAAATGCTGCAGCCAACTAGCAAAAGAAGGCTGGAGCGGCATATCCCTGTTCCCATGGGAAAAGCATCTCTTCCCAGCAGAAGACATCATTCCTAGCCTGGGACTGGGAGAGCACCCGGACCACCCAAAATTCAAGACAATACTGTACACATACAACACCCCCAGCTGTGTCCATCTAAAGGAAAAAACATGCACTCTCCACACTCAACGCCCACTGATATGCAGAAGCTACCCCTTCAGACAAACGAGACAGGGAGACAAAACAGTCTACATAGTAGCACCGGAATGCACCGCTGTACAGGACTGGCCTGAGAAGGTAACTGTCGATCAGCACTATGCTGAGATGGATGCCGCTGAGCTCATCGGAGACCATCTGAGCCGATTCTATAAGGCAACTGAGCCTAGATGGCGGTTTAAACCGGGAAAAAGCTGGGTCAGGATAGGAAGAAATAAGACCATCGACTGAACCAGCATAGTTAGCCCGTAGACACTCGACGCGGCCACGAAGACGGACTTCGATGAGACATTTACAAACGATGAATCGAGGTTACCCACTAGTGGTACATACGGGCGAGGCGCTGAGACCCAACATACTGCAATTTGAGAGAGATCAGCCGAGTACGGCGTACGCCGAGTCCATGAGGCTGGAAGTTTGTTGCAGGAGACAGGGCCACCTCAGCCCTCAACAAGGGGGCTACGCAGAGAACGTGTAGCAGTCCTATTTTACGATAAAAAGCTCCATAAGGGCCTCTTTTAAAATAAATCCTATACAAAAACGTTATCAACGGCTCATTATATCCCTCTTTTTTTCATCGGTTCAAACGGACAGGCGTCGCTGCCCTATAGCCTTAAAAAGAATGCATCGAATTAACAGAGTTAGCGAATCAAAATGGATACTGAAACCCGCTTTAACCTAGTCTCACAGAACTTGCAGGAGATCATCACACGCGATGAGCTCCGGAACTTGCTTGAAACAAAAGATACTCCCCGAGGATACGTAGGTTTTGAGCCCAGCGGCATGATGCACGCGGGCACCGGTCTCATTGTGGGTAAAAAGATGCGAGATTATGCTGATGCTGGTTTTCACTTCATCATCTTCTTGGCTGACTGGCATGGCTGGATCAACAACAAGATGGGTGGTGATATGGAGAACATTCGAGCAGCCGGGGAATACTTCAAGGACTGCTTCACAGCCCTCGGCCTACCAGAAGGCAAAGTTGAGTATCTTTGGACCAGCGACCTAGTAGATGGCAAAGAATATTGGGAGAAGGTAGTAAGGGTCATGAAGGCCACCAGCCTCAAACGGATTCTCCGAGCAATGCCCATCATGGGACGCAGCGCAGACAGCATAGACGTGGAATCAGCTTGGGCACTATACCCGGCTCTTCAGACCAGCGACATATTTCAGATGAGGCTCGACGTAGCAGCAGCAGGGATGGACCAGAGAAAGGTACACATGTTGGCGCGTGAGGTAGCCCCTAAACTCGGCTACACTCCACCCGTTTGTCTTCACAGCCCATTGTTGCCTAGCCTGCAGGATGCTACAATTGAGGGTAGTTTTGACGAGGACGAGAACATCAACAAGAGCATCAAGGGTAAGATGAGCAAGAGCGTCGGAAAGGGCGCCATATGGGTAAACGACTCCCCCAAGGAGATCAAGGAGAAATACCATGCGGCCTTCTGCCCAGAGAAAATCGTCGAGGGAAACCCCGTTATGGACCACGCGAGGATGCTGGTCTTCCCCCACCTCGGTGAGCTAAACATCGAGCGTCCAGCTAAATTCGGTGGAGACATCAGTTTCCAATGCTATGAGGAGCTAGCGCAGACCTACATAAAAGGAGACCTGCACCCACTAGACCTCAAGAAAGGCGTCGGTGAAGCCATGATAAAGCTCCTCGCGCCGGTTGAAGCGTACTTCAAACGGAAACCAGAGAATCTGGAAAAGATGCGTGGGTTGGAGATAACCCGTTAACATCTTTCTACATTTTTAAGACCAGATCTCCTAGTCTGCTGCTGTAGCCCCACTCGTTATCATACCATGCGAGTACTTTTGCTAAACTTCCCATAA
>CAYUTB010000246.1:0-2107 GCA_964447425.1 uncultured Candidatus Bathyarchaeia archaeon | reverse complement strand
GTACCGCGGGATTAATTGTGTGAACTCGGTCAACTAGATCTTCGATAGTGCTTGGAGTAGCTTTAGTCTCACGTTTGTCAACCCAAATAGTTAGAGGAATAGGAGTTCCATCGTCGTCCTCGGCACGGATCACTACATGGGAGACTTCTGGATCCCGTATAATTAGACCTTCATCTCTGATTGGTCCGGGAGGTTTATTGAATATTAGTTCTGAACCATAAGAGTAAGCAGCTTTTCCCTCGGAAACTGCGTCTTGGATTGCTTTTTCAACTACTCCTCGGTCAGTAATGACTTCTATCTCAGGGCGACGATAGAAGCCTTCGATTAGAGCTTTTACCTCGACTTTCCCTGAGCTATTTGGCCAATATCGATCTAGAAGAGTGTCTGGACTTATCTGCTCCACGATCTTCTTCGCTTGGGTTCGCAAACGATCTTCAACGATGCTTAGTATGTTCTCTGTGAGCATTCTGTCAGCACCAAGCTGCATAGCAGTAAGACCTGAGGAGCTTGGATATACAAGCCACTGATAGGCTACAGGGCAGCTTGGAGCGAGACTGCTTCTAGATTGGGCGCGTAGAAGCTCAATCTGTTTTACACCCTCTTCTCCAACCTTGACTCTGAGTTCATCTTTATCCTTGAACATGGCTTCTAATGCCATCAGTTCTTTCGCGAGGCGAACCGGGCCTGTCATAATATCTTCAGGCCTCCCAGCGACGAGGAAGAATACCGTATTCTTATAGTTTCTGGATGTATGGCCATAGGTATGGTAGAGGTCTCTTACAGCATCGCATGCCTCATCTTGGTCTGAGGCGGCTCTTGTTTTACTCGAGCCGTTAGCTGCAACAGTGTAATCTGCAAAGATGAGTTGGAGGCTAGGAGTGTCAGGTATTTCATCACTACGGTTCACCCATATGTGGATGTTTCTACTGTCCCATAGTGATTTGGCGGCGTTTTTCTTTCTATATGCGGACAGGGCTGACTCTTTCCATGTGTTTAGTTCTCTCTGGATCTCGTTCCACCATTGCCCTGCTTGCTTTGGATCGTTTTCGACACGACGCATGTAATCGTCAATGAGTTTGTAGATATTTGTTCGACCAAAGATATATCGGTCGCCGCTTAGGTCGATAAACCATAGTTTTGTCCTTATTTCTTTTAGAGCTTCTTGGATGAGAGCAGGGTTGGATGCTGGGGTTAGGATAGCGAACTTGATTTCTTCTTCTGTTACTCCTTGCTGCTGTGGACCAGTGATAGTGAGGCTGTTGAGAACTATGGTGGATAGGGCTTTTTCCGCTGTGGGTCGGATCGCTTGTGATACTTGCTTCATTCGCTCATCGAGTTCTGTGTCTAGTTGGCTTACAAGGATTGGGTTTTTGAGTTTACCGATGGTTCCAGCTCTAACGTAGTCGTCCTCTAAGCGGGCGTGACCGACTGTGATGAGCATAGCGTCGGGGTCTCGGGTTTTGTGTATGCTGTATATGAGGCTGGCTAGGAAGCGGAGTTCGTCACGTATCTGCTGGAAAGCCTGGTTTTCTTTTAGGTTACTGAGTGTTTGATCGACGAATGGATGAAAGGGGTAGTTTTCTTTTATGGTTTGCTGTGCTGTTGCGGTTCTTGTTGGGAGGTGCTTTTTATATAATTCTTCGTAGCTTCTAGCTGTTTCTTCTATTGTTGAATTGATTTTATCAAAGTCGTCTGTATAAAGGGCATGTCTGCGTACACTTTTGTACTCTCTTGGAGTGGCGATGATGGTGGGTGAGCAGTAGCGTGAGAGTACTGTTGAAATGAGTTTTCTAGCCTCGTCATATATCCCTGTGGGGGCGGTGACTACTAGGGCGCATCCAGGGGTCTCACTGACTGCTGCGGTGAGGTTTTGGAGAAAGCCTTGCAGAACGGATACGTGGCGGGGGTTACCTATGATGTTCTGGATGTAGATGGTTGGCTCGTCGATGAGAATTAATGTGGGTTTATCAGAGAAAGCCTCTTTAAGGGTTGTTACGCTGGGAGCTTGACCGAGATTGTCAATCTCCTTATACTTTTGATAGACTCCGAGGGATTTGAACAGGAGACCCCAGAGAGTGTTAACTTGTGTTCCATCGGGGTATCTCTT
>CAYUTB010000245.1:0-2133 GCA_964447425.1 uncultured Candidatus Bathyarchaeia archaeon | reverse complement strand
CCTTCAGCTTCAATAGTCGCTCATTGACGTTGGCTAGCTGAGATTCGAGGTGTTCTTTTACTCCTTCGAGCATCTGTACCTCTTCCTCAACGGACATTACGCCGCCGCATCCGCAGCCGCAGTGGTGTCCATGCATGCCTTGTCCGTGCATTGGTCTATTCATTTTTTTGTTCTCCGTTATCCTGAGCGTCGGGGAAGTACCTATTGTAGTATTGCTCCATTTCTTCTAGGAACCGTTTTCGCCTGAGCATGTACTCTAAGCCTTGCTTCAGATGCGCCGTGCCCATGGGTGTGATGCTGTAGACTCGTCTGGATCGTCCTTCATCGCTCTCCTCCTGTGTGGAGTTCAGCACGCCTTTCTCCTCCATCCTGTTTAGGATGGTATAGAGGCTGCCTGTTCTGAATCGACCTTCTATGACGAGTTTTCTTTCTTCCAGTACCTCGTTGAGCTGGTATCCGTGCATTGGTTTCTCGTTGAGTAGCATTAGTAGTAGGAACTGTACCCATCCTCTTTCTGGGAGTGGATGGTGTCCGTGATGTTGTTGGCAGTGTTTTTCATCCCCGCAACTCATAGTTAACGTTGTTAGGTATAACAGTGTTAAATATAAAGATTACTTAACAATGTTAACTATGCGGGCTTCTTCATAAAGAGTCTACATACCTGTTTCATACAGTTTTATATAGGATCGGAGGCACCTTTTCATGAAACCATCAGAGTTGAAATGACTTGGATGCTAACATCGCACTAGATAAAATACTCAAACCCAAGAGCGTAGCTGTAGTAGGCGCCAGCACAGACCCCTTCAAATGGGGCTACATGCTGCTAAACGCCATAAAACAGAGCGGCTTCGAGGGATCAATATACCCCATAAATCCTAAAGCAGAGGAGATCATGGGTCTCAAGTGTTACCCCAGCGTCAAGGCTGTGCCCGGCGAGGTAGATATGGCGCTAGTAGTAGTGCCCGCTAAATTCGTACCCAGTGTCTTCCAGGAGCTGGCGGATATCGGTACAAAGGGAGCGGTCGTAATCACAAGCGGCTTCAGCGAGGCAGGGGATGAAGGAAAGAAACTCGTCGAGGATACCCTCAAGATAGCGGATGGGCATACCCGTTTCATCGGTCCCAACTGTATGGGTGTCACGAGCAGCGAGGTGAAGCTGAGCGCATTGATGATCCCGTACCTGCATAAGAGCGGCAAGGTAGCCTTCGTCAGCCAGAGCGGCGGATACGGTCTGCAGCTATACATCAGGGCATCAGCCATGGGTGTAGGCATAGGAAAATTCGTCAGCAGCGGAAACGAGTCTGACCTCAAGGGCTGGAACTATCTGGAGTACTTCGGTCAGGATAAGGACACAGAGATCATCAGCATGTACATCGAGGGCCTCAAGAACGGTAGAAAATGGTTCGAGACCGCCAAAGAGGTATCAAAGAAGAAGCCCATCGTCGTAATCAAGGTCGGTGTAACCGAGGCGGGAAGCAAGGCAGCCGCCAGCCACACTGGCAGCATCGCTGGAAGCGACAAGGTCTATGACGCAGCCTTCAAGCAGGCGGGCGTCATCAGGGCATATGACAGCTCCGAGATGTTTGACTATGTCAAGGGGCTGCTCTTCAGTCCATTGCCACAGGGGAAGAACATCGCCATCGTCAGTAACAGTGGCGGTGTAGCGGTCGAGACTGCTGATAGGCTCATTCAGGCTGGTCTCACTGTGCCCACCTTCAGTGAGGAGGCGCAGGAGGAGATCAAGCAGCTTATCCCGGCTTTCGGTAACGCAAAGAACCCTGTAGACTTGACTGCTACCTTGAACATGAATAGCTTCCTCAATGTCCCGGACATTGTGTTGAAGCAGCCTGATATCCATGGCTTGATCACCATCAGCCTAGGTACCAGCATCATAAAGACCATGTTCCCAGACGTAGCCGACGCGGACCTAACAGGAATGTACCAGTGGATCAACACCACGCTGCTGAACACATACAAGAAGTATGATAAGCCAGTCATCGTAATCGACCCATCCGCAGATGTCGCAGGTGAGTCAGCCAAGATACTGGAGGCGGCGCATGTGCCGGTCTATATTACACCTGAGAGGGCAGCCGATGTCATGGGTGTACTCTACAAGAGAAAGCTTTACCTAGA
>CAYUTB010000244.1:0-2144 GCA_964447425.1 uncultured Candidatus Bathyarchaeia archaeon | reverse complement strand
ATCAATTCCTTTTTAACACTCTGTGTGTTCTCTCTGTCACTTATGGAACGACAACCCCTACTAATAGACGGCAAAGAAGCAAAAGCCGTACTATGCATGCTGAAGACAAATGTTCACGATCACTCGGTGTTTCGCGTAAAAATGGATGAACTCAAAGGTCTCGTAGAGTCTCTTGGGATAGAGGTTGTCGGCGAGGTAATTCAGAGCAGATACAAACCATTCGCAAAATTTCACATAGGCAGCGGTAAGGTACATGAGCTCAAGCGAAAGACGCAGCGGCTTGACGCGAACCTGATCATCTTTTATAACATATTGCGGAGTAGCCAGAAACTAAACCTGATGCAGGCGATAGATGTCGAGATCATCGACCGATACGAGTTGACGCTGGAGATATTCGACCAGATGGCATCAGACGCCCTGAGTAAGCTTCAGATTCAGGCAGCCCGTTTGGAGAAAATGGCGCCATTCTACAAGCTTCAATCATCCCTCAACTACCGACATGATCGCCCATTCTTCAGAGCAGGTGGAGAGTACGGTTTCCACGGACAACTCAGGGAGCTGACTCGTAACCAAGCTCGTATTAGTGAAGAAATCGACAAGCTGATGGAGGAAAAGAGCCAGCAGATTTGGAAGCGCAAGAACGAGTTAGGGTACCCAGTTGTATGTATAGCTGGGTTCTATAACGCTGGTAAAACCAGTCTCTTCAATACATTGACCGGGGATAATAAGCTTGTAAGCGCCAGACCTTTTACGACTCTGAGCAGCAAGTATCAGCGCAGGTTCATCGATTATGAGACATCTGTGATCTTCATAGACACCATCGGTTTCATGCTTGACTTGGACCCGCATCTTATTCACAGTTTCAAGTTGAATCTTCAGGATATCAGAAGCAGCGATGTTGTGATACTTCTTCTGGATATCACTGATCCTTTGTTGGCTCTTCAACTAAAAATCGCTGAAGGAATAAAGTTACTGAAAGATTTAGGGGTTCACCGCAGCAGGATGCTCATCATCTTCAATAAACTAGATATCGCCCCCGAGCATGCAGAAACCATAGCCAAAGATCTAAGCCTCGATGTATTCGGCATCCCCTGGATGTGTATATCTGCGCAGGCAAAGATAAATATCCAAGAATTCCTCAAACTCGTAGCGGAACGAGTCAAGTACCTGAAAGCCAACCCATCCGACCTAGTTGAGCTGTCAACGTTTAGACGAGCGGAGACCGCGGTTAACAGAATGCTAGCCGAGTACCCTGAGGAGTATACTCCGAGCAGTAGATCTCCATTTGATAGTCTCATCAGGACTATACTTAGCCAGAACACTACAGGCAGTAACACATCTACAGCGTATAATCAGCTCGCAGAGCAGATCGGCATCGATCCATTTAGCATCTCTAAGGCTTCCGATGATGAGATCAAGGAAGCCATCAAGCCAGCTGGAATGTACAATCAACGAACAAAGAACCTCAAAGCGATATCAAATCAAATCATAGAAAAATACGGTGGAGACATAGGAAAAATCTTCAACCTGCCATTCAATGAGGCACGGGATCGGCTTATGGAGTTACCCGGGGTTGGCCCCAAGACCGCGGATGTAGCCCTGATGTTCTCAGTTAACAGCCGAGTAGTGCCAGTTGACAGACACATCGAACGAATAGCCAAACGATTAGAGATCGTTCCACAAAACGCTAACTATGATGTCATCAGAACCGCGTTCGAGGACGCTGCTACCCCTGATAGGTTTAGAGAGCTTCATCTCAGCCTTGTTAGGTTTGGACGTGAGATATGTACTGCTAGAAATCCCAAGCACGGCGAATGCGTACTTAGAAACATCTGCCCATATCCGGACAGGATTCAGGAAAGCGAAATAGAACCTCAAGAACCATAGTTACAACATTGGTTTGATTTTTTTTAAACAACGAGTTATCTACTGGTAGGGGGGAGGGGGGGTATACATATCCCAGCCAATAACAAGCCTCCAACCTCTAAACCAGCCCCAGAACCGCCCAGACCCATTAAAATAAATGACAAAAAGCGTCATGGTAACCGGTAAAACAGTGCACGAAACCCGAGTGATAACACTATTCCTAAAAGAAAGACGAAACATACACCTAATAAAATAACGAAAATAAACACCCCACACCA
>CAYUTB010000243.1:0-2150 GCA_964447425.1 uncultured Candidatus Bathyarchaeia archaeon | reverse complement strand
TGTCTTGGAAGACCATGTAGCCTGCTATATGTTTGTACGCGTCTTCTTTTGAGATGTATTTGCCCTTCTTGCCGATGACGAAGGCGAGTTCAACCTCGTAGTCAAGCTTCTCAACTGCCTTGTTGTACACCACTGGGTCGTATGGACCTGTTATAGTTGTAGTTGGTTTTGTGAAGAAGACCGGGTGAGGAGGTAAATCTCTCTCAGATCCTCCTTCTTTGACGTGTTCAGCGTAGTTTAGTCCTAAACATACGATGTTTTTTCTTGTCCTTGGGATGGGGGCTGCGAGTTTTGCCTCACTTAGCTTCAATAGTCCTTTTGTGTCTCCGGATTTGATCTTTTTCTCGGCTTTTGCTAAAGCGTCTCGTGCTTTCTTCATGCCTTCGTCGCCCATATCGAGGAGAGATAGCATGCAGCATGCGCCTGTCGCTTCTTTTATGTCGAGTATGTAGTTGTCGACTACTGCTCCGAGTCCGTATCCGCCTTCTTTGTGGTAGGTTACTAGCTTCATTTCATCAGAATGGGTACGATTTATGGATTTAACATTATTGAGATAAGGGGTAAACCACAAAAACAGGTTGATGCATCATTTCTGTATGGAGATTAAGACACATCTTTTAGCAGACAGGACTCTACTAGGGACCCCCATCGAGTTGGTTGATGGTAAATCCGCGACTGTGCAGCTTGTGGTCACGGAGAACATGATCGTCGATGAGAAAGGATTGGCTCATGGTGGGTTCGCTTTTGGTTTGGCTGACTATGCTTCGATGCTCGCCGTAAATGACCCCAACGTGGTTATTGGTGGAGCCAGTGTCAGGTTTACCGCGCCAGTTAAGCGGGGTGACATCATGGTAGCCAAGGCAGATGTAATTGAGGAGGTTAAGAATAAGCGGCTTGTTCATGTTGAGGTCAAAGTGGATGATTTGACGGTCTTAACCGGGGAACTGACCTGTTATGTGCTGGAGAAACATGTGCTGAGTCGATGAGTTTCTAGTATTTGAAATATACTGCTAAGACTTATATTCGATCACAAGTCCATACTGGGCATTCAGGTGAATAATTTGCCTTTAGTAATAGACCCAACAAAAGATGGATTAGAAAAGGTTCTACGCGATTACCAGATCGAAGCTATGAAGCTAGTATGGGCTCATAACGGAGATGGAATGACCAGCCGAGAGGTATATGATGCCACAAATAACAGGCTCGGCGCCGGTAAATCAGTGAGCAGGGCTTCCATAATTAACTTCCTCAACGCCATGTGCGATGATAGTATTCTTGATTATGAAGAAGAGACCTGCAAGGGTGGAATGCGTAGAAAGTATAAGAAAGGTCTCGATGAGAAAGGATTCAGGAAATATATCGCGTCAGAGGTTCTTACCAGTTTGATGAATGATTTCCCAAATGAGACAGTCTTAGCTATCAAGGAAACCCTTGACGCAGATTCTCTTAAGAAACTATCCAGCTAAATTTTTTAGCTCATACACCATTTTCATTTCAATGTATATCACAGTCGATGTAAAGCCAAATCAGAGGGAGGAAAGCATCGACAAGATAGATGAAGAACATCTTATTGTTCACGTGAAGGCGCCAGCCAGTAAAGGGAAGGCAAACAAGGCTGTGATCAAGTTGTTGAAGAATCATTTTGGTAGACAGGTTTTCCTCGTCTCAGGGCATACTTCCAGCAGGAAGGTCTTTGAGGTCGAGGAATAATCTATATGTGATCGGTTCTTTTATCCGGTGATTAAGTTGGTTGAGGTTTTACCTGGGTTGCATGCGGTTAGGATCGCTGACGCTGATGGGCTTGACACTGAGGTGTATATTCTTGAGTGTGATGGCGGGCTCATACTAGTTGATGTGGGGTTCACCCCAGAGTGCCATGAGAACATTCAAGCTGAACTGAACTCCATGGATAAGACATGGGTGGACATCAAGATGATTATCATCACTCATGCCCATGGTGACCACATAAACAATCTATCACAGGTCAAGAATCTGACTGACGCCGAGGTAGTGATAGGGGATGGGGATGAGGGTAAGCTTGAGACCCGTACAGGGGTACCGGCTGATATCACGCTGGACACCGGGGATATTATCGGCGCATGCGGGAACATAGAGATAATCCGTATTCCGGGTCACAGTGAGGGAAATCT
>CAYUTB010000242.1:0-2152 GCA_964447425.1 uncultured Candidatus Bathyarchaeia archaeon | reverse complement strand
AAATGGAGAAGCGTTCGCAACCGAGATCAGAACGCGTTTTGATTTACCGAGATCATCGGCGTGGCGGCTCATCAGGCGCCTAGTGTCCCTTGAAATAGTCGAAGAGGTAAAAATAGGCAATCAGAGCCTTGTACGGATAAAGGAAAAGTATTTCCAGTGAAGTGATCGTCTCTGAAACTGTTCCAAAATGTTCCAGCGTGTTCTTATAATATACCCCAGCACCTCTATTGGACCAGTGAAAAATCGATGAGTCTCAGAATAGTTACGTTTACCCTCATACTGATGCTTTTCCTATCACCTACGGTGTATCCAGTAAATGCTCAGGACAATGAGACAGAGCCATTCCCCGACGGAACCAACTCAACAATGCCTAACCCATTGCTCGGTGTAAACACCACACTCACCAACTCAACTTCTCCCACTGTAAACGGTACTGAGACAGATGGTGAACCAATTGATCCCGTTCTACTTGCCCTAATACGGGAGCAAGCCCAGAACAGGACAATGGAAATGCTTCAACTATTCGGGAACACCACGTTACCCCCGGACATCGCCAACGGTCTAATGCACGCCCAGCAGGCTATGGAGCAAGCCCAGAGTTTCGAGGGAAATAACACAAGGGCAGCAGCACAGCAATACCTCAGGGCTATGAAACAGTATAGGAATACCCTCAGAAACTATCTGCATGATAACCCTGATGCGTTAACGGAGTTTGAGGACTCAGTTCCTGACGTAAACGGTACAGCCTCAGATGACATCAATGGCACAGTCACGCAGGAGGTAATCAACACGGCAAAGACTCAGTTGATCAACCAATTCCAGGAAAGGTTCCAAGAACAGATAACAGCAATGATCAAAAATGTCGAAAATGTCACTGGGGATATGTCTTCTCAGGATGCATTCAAGGCTCAGCAGGCTCTTACAAAAGCCGAGGAGAAGCTTCTACGGATTCAGGAAAGGATACTGAATGGACAATACGATGATGCATTGGATGACCTAGATAACGCGACCAGTACGCTGGATGATGATCTTGGTAACATGACTGACCCCGGCACATCCCAGATGCTTAAAACCATGAATCAATTGGAGGCAAAGATCCAGAAGATGGAACAGAACGCAGCCCGAAAGTCAGTCAGAGGTCAGAGCACCGCTGAAGAAGACGCGCTCCTAGCAGATCTTCAGGGCAATAAGAACAGCACTAAAAACGACTTTAAGGAAAACAAGGGAAATGGTAACAGCGATGACAAGACTACTGGTAAACCAGATGACACAGGGAAGCCTGATGACAAATCCAATAATGGAAAAGGGAACAAATAGCTCCTTTTTCAATACCTTTGCTTCGAATATTTAGATGAAAAATAGTCTTCGCTGCTTGTACATGTAATGATAAAAAACAAAAGGGTATGATTATCGAGTGATCGCAGGGTTTACTGTTTCTTGGCTGATCTTCCTCTTATATAGAATCCAATGCCTGCTACTATTACGAATCCGACGAGAAATGATAGCCATTCCATATTTTTATTGGATTACCGTGTGGTATTTGAATCATTCTTAATCTGTGACTAGCTTCAGCTTTTCCTTACTTGACCTGAAATATATCACTAGACTAGCTATGATTCCTATAACCGTCATCCCGTAACCGAAGAACCTGTACGGGTAGTAGGTTATGTGCTCTGGCTCCAAGAGTCTCAGATAGTAGAAACCCGCGTTAACATCAACTACTGTGCCCTCGATCACATTTCCCTCAACCTGTATGCTCCAAGTTCCCTCTCCCGGTAACAGGTACTCAAAAGGATTATCGGTCATAGTGAAGGATTCTGTTTCACTCTCTCCCGTAAAACTGAATGTTGTATTCAACATTACAGCCTCGTCACTCCAGACTTTAACATAAGGATAAACACCTTCAACAACTATCTGCTCCCCAGTATCAAAACTGAAAACAGTGCCATGAAGCCCCTGTTGAGCCCTAATGGTGTCTTCCCATAGTGTTACCTGTTCTGGGGCTAGATTGATGGTGTAGGTTGCTGGAAAGAAGATGAATGCGACTCCTATGATGGTCACAATTGCGCTGATGGTGAGGTAGTTTCTCTGCATGGTTGAAGGTACCCGGAAATAGTTATTAATACTATACAGTAGAACAGCATCTAGAACA
>CAYUTB010000241.1:0-2163 GCA_964447425.1 uncultured Candidatus Bathyarchaeia archaeon | reverse complement strand
GGGCAGCGAGGCTGCTATCGCGCAGCAGGTACTGACCAGTGGAGTGGATGTTGTGCTTGGTGGTGGAAGCACATACTTTACCTCGCTGGACCCGGTTGCGGCGGGCTATACTGTGGTTGAGACTACCTCTGAGTTGATGAATGTTGACTCGGATAAGGTGCTGGGGCTCTTCAACGCGGATTACATGAGTTATGATAGTTTGAGGGACCCCTTAGTTGAGCCCAGTGTCGCTGAGATGACGCGGAAGTCCATTGAGCTTCTCTCAGGTGACCCTGATGGCTTCTTCTTGATGGTGGAGGGTGGGCGCATCGATCATGCCTCTCATGACAATAACTTCGATCTAACTATGGGTGAGACCTTTGCATTTGATGCGGCTATCTTGGAGGCTCTGGAGTTTGCTTCTGGCAGGAACGATACACTTGTAGTTGTTACCGCTGACCATGAGACAGGTGGGTTGCTGATTATAGGTGGTTATCAGTCGAGTGGCGTGCCACAGTATAAGTGGATAAGTGATGACCACACAGGGAGCATGGTTCCCGTGTATGCTTATGGTCCAATGGCTGAGATGGTGATAGGCTTCTCGGATAACACCGATATCGGTAGGTTCCTCATAAGCGTCATCGAGTAGCTCTTTTTTCGCTTTGTTTATCTACCCCATCTCTGTGAGACTATGTACGATTATTCTGCATGGTGAATATGGTGAGTGAAGAAAGGGTAAGAGAACTGAGTAAGGCATTGGCTGAGGCACAGATTAAGCAGGCTATTCTAAAACAGGATAAGATGAATCTGTCTCAAGTTGTATCGTTGGATTCTGATATTTTGAGGCTTAAACGTGATATCAATCAGGAGCTCCTGTTGATTTCACAGGAAAAATCTCATCATATTGACGTTGAGACCGATGATACTCAGAGCAACAGGTAATCTGATAATCATCGGTTTTATTCATCTGTTTTATATCATCTGGGATCTCTGATCTTTATCCATGAGTGTTATTGAGTGGGTAGTGGATGTTGTTCGTTTCGCTTTTTTCGATACTGCCTTCGGTGTAGTCGGCGCATTAATGTTATGCGTTTATGTTAGGCTGGGCATTGAGGCGATCCGAGGCAGAGGCTCAGATAATTGAGCTCTCGAAAAGCCTTTACTCTATAACTTGGTTTGAATAGTCATGAATATTCTAGTGGCATATGATTCGTATTTTGGAAACACTGAAAAAGTGGCTAACGCCATCGCAGAGGCAATAGGCGAAGGTGCAGGGGTTGTCCGTGCAGCCGATGCCTCCGCTGAGCAACTGAAGGGATTGGATTACCTATTCGTAGGGAGCCCTACCCGTGCCTTCAAGGCTACGAAGGCGGTTACTGATTTCCTGAATAAGCTACCCTCAGGTGCATTGAGTGGGGTCAAGGTGGCTGCCTTCGATACGAGGATGGATACCAAGATGGTCAACAACAAGGTGCTAACCTTCATGGTAGGTATTTTCGGTTACGCCGCGAAGCCGATAGCAGATCGGCTTGTCAAGAAGGGGGGAGTCCTTGTAGCTGAGCCTGAGGGCTTCATAGTGTTGGACAGTGAGGGTCCCATGAAAGAGGGTGAGCTTGAGCGAGCAGCAGCTTGGGCTCAAAAAATAATAGCCTAAGGATGAGATAGGACATTAATCAAACAATTGGGTATAGTAAACTTGATTGAGTCTCTGATCTTTGGGTTCGGTAGATAGCTTTGTTAGCCTCGGGGAGTGTACACAGGCTTTGATACATTTACCGCAGACCTCCTCATGTAACCCTAGGTTGTCTAGGTAGACGCGGCATTGTTCCCTGTAGTCGTCTAACTTGTCTCTGTTCTCAAGGAATGCGCATGCTTCCTCACAGCTTGTGCAGTCTCCGCAGTTCGTTTCCAGTCTGGATGTTCTGATAAGCGGCACCTCAGTGATTACCCCAGAGAGCCTGATCATACAGCTGTACAGAGGGTTCACGATTAGGCTGTTCTTTCCCCTCCAACCGATTCCAGCGTTCTCGGCGTGGACCCTGTGGCTTACCACTGTGGAGAAGTATTCGCTGACGTGGTTTATCTTGGACGCCATACCGGTTGTAGTGGCGGTTATGGGTACACCGTTCAATGCTTTCGCTAGCTTCTTGGATGTGGCGTCGAGGGAGTTATTCAGATAGGTGT
>CAYUTB010000240.1:0-2188 GCA_964447425.1 uncultured Candidatus Bathyarchaeia archaeon | reverse complement strand
TCAGAGGGGTTAAACGGATTGATACTCGGAGCCTTATCCTTCAGCATGTAGTAGCTAAGAAACATAAATGGAGCCTCTTCAGCAGGCATCCATCACTGGATGAGCGGGTAAAACGCCTGCTGGCTATCGCTTAATGGAAGAACTCGGTGAGTTTTCGTTGGGTCAGTGTATGTTTTAGGAGTGGCCCCGCCTCTATCCAGCGCTGAAGCGGGATGCTGAGTCTGCTCATTGTATGATTCAGCGCCTCGTTAAGGGTCTCGAACTTTTGTGGTTCTTGCTTCATCGCGTTTCTACAATTCTCCCTTACCTGCCATACACCCACAGGTAGAATATAGTCTGGGTAGGCTTCCCTGAAGATGAATACCTTGGCCTGCCGTTTGCGGTCCTCAAGGTTCTCCAGTACAGCTAGTTTGCCGCTGTAGTAGCAGCCCCCCATGGACGCGTACTTGGTTCTTCCCTTGTAGGGCTCCCAGTCGGTTACTATTGCTACCTTTTCCTCATCCGGGTTCCATAGGGTTCTGGGGTACCATGCCTCATAAGCCTCATAGCACCATGAGTCTGGCATTAGGAGTATCTCGAACCTGTTCCCGATGTAGTTGGATTCATAGACCTCGTAGTGATTGATCAGCGGATACTCCTTGATCTTCTGGGTAAGGTGTTTGCCGAGGAGATCATCCACAGCGGTGATGCTCCATCTTGTGGGTACGAGTTTTCTGTTCTTCTCCACCCCGAAGTTACCCATGCTGAAAGCCCGCATGATGTTGCTGATGGGCACATCGTTCTCAAAGAGCTTGATAGTAGCCGGGGCAGCCTTCAGATCAGTATCATAGTGGTACTTTTCCATAAACCGGTTCCACTTAATGTACCCGATGTCCACGTTCTCCAGTGGAGCAGTTGGACCAATCGGCTGCACATCATCATTCATGTAGAACCTCTGAGTGGGCTTCTTACTCAGCTTCATCTCCGTCTCCACATAGTGCTCAGCTAGGCTCAGCTCACGGGTCTGATCAAGAATCCGACCAGCCTTCCAAGGCTTATTTACATTCACAGGGGTCATCCCCCTGATGAGTTGGCTCCTGTAACTGATTATCTCGTTGATGCTCTTACCGAACCACTGCTCGGGGGCGTCAAGAATCTCTGTGTTCCCATAAAAGGTGGGCGTCAATGGACCGATCTGAACATATGGATAACCAAAGCGCCCAACAAAGACGCTGGGAGGACTGCTGCCATCTATCTCAGTGCCCTTTATGCTCTGATACAGGTTATTGACTGCGCCTAGGCGCGCCATGATGGGGCAGGTTGTCTTGCCGCATAGCATCTTTCCACCCTTGCAGACGCTGCAGAGGCTCTGATCGGGGGTTTGCAGCTTCAGAGCGTCTCTTGTTACGTCTAGTGTTGAGGCCATGTTTGGGTCGTTCTCAACCATGTCGCGTACCCACTTGTTTTGTGGCTTGAATTTGCTGGTGATGCGCTTCCCCATCAGTTGTACAACTGGACGAGGGTGTTAAAAATAGTTAAGGTAGTAAGGCAGTAAGAGAGATGAGTAAATATGGCGATAAAAGTAGAGAACATCACTTTCAAGAGCAAAGGATACACGCTAAAGGGTAGAACCTACAGACCAGATAAAGAGGGAAAACACCCGGCTGTAGCCATCTGCCACGGCTACCCCGGAGACACCAAGAACATGGATTTGGCGGAAGAACTAGCGCTAAACGGGATAGCTGTGCTGATATTCTATTATCAGGGGGCATGGGGTAGCGAAGGCACATACAGGTTCAGTAACCTCACCTCTAGCACTGTTGACGCTGTGAAATATCTGAAGACTCAGCCTTACGTTGACCCGGTTAGAGTTGGCTTGATCTCCCACAGCATGGGCGCTGTGCCCTTGACTAACGTGATGAGCGCAGACAAATCCATCAAGACAGGGATACTGATGTCACCCGCCTCAGATATATCCAAGTGGCTAGCCGCGGAGACAATAGACAACATATTCAACGTCTTCGAAGGAATGGCAAAAGGAAAACTAGCCTACGGAGACAGAGATGAGTACAAGGCAGACATGGTTAACGCAGCCAAAACACTCAACCCAATGGATAAAGTGGATACGATAGAGGCACCCCTCCTCATCACCGTTGGCTCAGCGGATAACGTCACAACCCCAGACTCATGTAAGGCACTATACGAGAAA
>CAYUTB010000239.1:0-2189 GCA_964447425.1 uncultured Candidatus Bathyarchaeia archaeon | reverse complement strand
TCAATATTGTATTCGCGGAGCCTGTTCCCCCTGACATACCGTATAGCGTGCAAGTCGCGTTGGACACCGATCAATCGGCGGCAACCGGTGAAAAAGACCCCGAATGGTACTATAATCAACTTGGAATCGATTATCTGGTTGAATATGAGTCCGCGGATGGAATAATGCAAACCTCATTATCGCGGTATGAGGCTGGTGTATGGGTCGAGACAGGTAGCCCCATGGTTTTGGTAGATGGCTCTACGTTAACTGTCTCGCTAGACCTCAGCCAGATAGACGGCTCCACTGAGTCCAGTGTTATGGTATATGTAATACAGGGAATAGCGCTGGACATGACCCCCGAGGAGGGCACGCCTCCACTCACATACATTATCACTGAGGAACCGGTACCAGAAGAGCCACCAGTAATCATACCTGACCTTATTCGTATAGTGCCAATAATTGATTCTCCGGGTCTTATCGAGGAGGGAACACCATTCAATCTAGAGGCTTCAGTTAACACACTCGAACCGCCTCTGCCTCCTTATCATTATGAATGGGATCTGAACAGCGATGGGGTATACGAAATAGCATCCGAATCCCCGATTTACACTCACATCTTTGAACAGGATGGAGAATACCCTGTTTCACTGAAGCTAACCGACGCCTCAGGGCTATCCGGAAAAGCAACTCAGATACTCATAGTGCAGAACACTCCTCCCTATGATATCCAGATCACAGTCCAATCAACAATTGACATCGATGAGCCCCTCTCGCTCTCCGCGACTGCTAGTGATAAAGGAAATGACCCGTTAACCTACACTTGGATTGTAGACGGAGTTACCCTAACCGGCACCCCGGTCACAACCTCCTTTGGCACTAGTGGAGTAAAAACCATCAGCCTCACTGTATCAGACCTCGATGGTGGAACTGCTCAAGCAAGTGGCATATTAACGGTGAATGAACCCGCTTCACCTGAGCCAGAGATCGATCCCCTCTTAATCATCTTGGTAATCGCCTTTGGAGTAGGGGGCTTCTTCATCTATAATATGATTAAACCAAAGAAGAAGGAGGAAGAGGTAAAGCCCAAGGAGGAGCCCAAGAAAAAGAAGGGATTCTGCGAGGAACACCCTGAGGTAGTAGAGGAAGAAAACAAGATCTGTGAAGACGCCCTATGGGACTTGGAGAGCGCAGTAGGAGATGTTGAGGATAACCTGGATGCAAAGCGTGACCTGTGGCGGGCAGACATCAGGGAGGTTAGCCGCACATTGATGGAGTGGGACATAGCATACGCTATGATTCAGAGCCTCACCAAGTCCGAGGCAGAGATAAAGAAAGACTCCGAGACAGTCCAGAAGATAGCAGCAATCGTCAAGCCCGGGGGCAGTATCGGTAAAACCGCTTTCAAGAAGGGAGGAGAGGAGGCTATGAAGGAGGTTGGTAAGCATATTGCCTCTGAGGTGGGTAAGAGTGTCGCAAGCGAGTTAAGCTCTACAGTGAGTGATGTTCTCAGCCTTGAGACGTGGGCATACAGCGAGATAGGGATAGGCATAGCAAAACTCATCACAGGCATAGACCCGAGGAAAGAGGCATCCAACATTAGAAAAGAGTCAACGAGAACAATTAACCTGCTCCAGAGCTGGGTTGACTCTGACCTTGCACGCAGCACAAGATACACTCCCAGAACACTGCAAACCTGCATCGATGAATGCCAACAACTATTAGATGATCTCGGTAAGACAATGGATGACTTTGAGAATAGTGTAGCCGGGTTTAGATGCGTAAACTGCGAGATAAGCGATCAAACTCTGGATGATATCAATAAGATGATCAAAGAGATCAATGGCTTCATGAAGACCTTCGGAGACCTCATCGACCAAGTGGAGCAGAGACTGAGCCAAGCTGCAGCCCTCTACAAGAGAAAGGACGTCTATGAGGATCCATACACTTGGAGCCACGCCCAAAACAACGAGGTTCCCAATATCAAGAAATCGCTTAGGAACAGCTCAAACACTAAGAAAAAATGATGCTGCACATTATATTGGTAGGTTAAACCCTGCGAATACTTACGATCTCGATGGGTGGAATGAGTCTTTGCTCCTCATATGGTTCAACCTGAATAGCCCTCACCACATCCATGTCCTCAATTATCATTCCGAAGGCAGCGAATCCCTGACCATCAGGGTTACGCTTACCCCCATAATCCAGTT
>CAYUTB010000238.1:0-2197 GCA_964447425.1 uncultured Candidatus Bathyarchaeia archaeon | reverse complement strand
GCTCACATACAGTGCGCTGACACCTGTTTCCTCAAGCATCTTGGATGCGCAGATAACCGCCTCATGTTTACGGGGCTTCTCAGGGTCATATGTCAGCGAGTAGCCTCTCTCCTTCACCAGCTGCTTGCTGATGTAGTTGGCGTTCAACACTGCTAACTCAGAGGACTCCTTGAGACCACTGCCACCCATCGTGTACATGTATGTGTACGCCTTCAACGAGACACCGGTGTTTCCATGGAACCCATGAACCTTACCGATGCTCTTGGGTTTATCACTGTTCAAAGAGTACTTGCCATCATTCTCAACGATCTCGGGGACAGGCAGATACTTGGCGAGGAAACTCTTTACACCAACTGGTCCCGCCCCTGGTCCTCCGCCGCCATGTGGCGTGCTGAAGGTCTTGTGGAGGTTACTGTGGATTATATCGAACCCCATGTCTCCGGGTCGGCACCAACCCATGATGGCGTTCAAGTTGGCTCCATCATAGTACATCAAGCCCCCTGCTTCATGTATTATCTTGGCGATATCGCTGATCTGGCTCTCAAAGACCCCGATTGTGTTTGGGTTCGTCAGCATCAGCCCAGCTGTATTGGGTCCAACGGCGGCCTTCAACGCCTCAAGATCCACCATACCATGCTTATTGCTGGGTATCTCGACGGTCTTGAACCCAGCCATTATGGCGCTCGCTGGGTTTGTACCGTGGGCGCTGTCAGGTATGACGACCTCTGTGCGTTTGTCTAGCTCGCCTCTGTCTTTATGGTAGGCGCGCATCAACATCATCCCAGTCCACTCGCCTGCTGCTCCAGCTGAGGGTTGAAGAGTAGCGTCATCCATTCCCGTTATCTCCAAGAAGTGTTTTTTGAGGGTGAAGAGCATCTTGAGGATGCCCTGAGTGGATTCAGGTGTCTGCAGTGGATGTATATCAGTGATCTTTGGGTGCCCTGCCAGTATCTCGTTTATGATGGGGTTGTACTTCATGGTGCAGCTGCCCAGAGGGTATATTTTACCGCTGTTGACACCATAGTTCATCTGGCTCAGGTGCATATAGTGGCGCAGTACCTGGATCTCTGATACCTCAGGTAGATCAGGTGCCTCGGTCCTGAGTATACTCTCGGGCACAAGTTCCTCTGTGGATATCTCGCCATCGATCTCAGGCTCCAGCATCGGTAGCATGTGACCCATTCTACCGGGTTTACTGTGCTCGAAGATAAGTGGCTCACTCCAGTCTGCCTGTCTAAATCTCATGGTCATCCCTCCAATGCCTCCTTTAGGGTAGATACAAGGAAATCGATATTCGCCTTGCTGTGAATCTCAGTCACACAGTATAGCGCAGTCTCACCAAGGTTGAAGTCTCCATTTAGAGGGATGCCTGCCTCGATGTCCTGGGCATGTAGCGCAGCGTTAACCTCTTTCAGTGTCTTGTACTGGAAGTTCACTGTGAACTCCTTGAAGTGGAAGCTGTTGAATATAGGCGCCCTTACACCAGGTAATTCACCGATCTTCTTCTGGGCATACTTTGCCTTCTTCATGATGGTCTCGCCAAGCTCCTTCATACCCTGTGGACCCATGAGGCTCAGGTAGACGCCCGCAGCCACTGCGTTCAACGCCTCGTTACTGCATATGTTGCTGGTCGCCTTCTCACGTCTGATATGCTGCTCACGGGTAGCCAGAGTCATTACATATGCCTGCCTCTTATCAGCCATGGTTTCGGTGATGCCTATGATCCTTCCCGGCATCTGCCTCAGATACTTGTTATCGTGTTTACACGCAAAAATACCCAGCAAGGGTCCACCATAGCTCATGTGGTTCCCTAGAGGCTGCCCCTCACCGCACACTATGTCAGCGTCATAGTCACCGGGCGCCTTCAATAACCCTAAGCTGGTCGGGTCAACGCCAACGACGTACATCGCTTTTTTATCGTGGGCTATCTCACCGATAGCTTCCACCTGCTCCTCGGCGAATCCCATATAGCTGGGGTTCTCGATGTAGACCATGGCTGTCTTGTCATCGGTCTTCTCCTTGAGGTCTTCTAGATCCATCTGACCTGTGATAGTATCATGTTCGATCTTCTCCACTGTTATGCCGGCTGGTTCAGTATAGGTCTTCAAGACGCTGAGCCTGTATGGGCTCATCAGGTCAGGAACCAGCACCTTGGTCTGGCGAGTAATCCTGCTCGACATCAGCCCGGCTTCGCCTA
>CAYUTB010000237.1:0-2211 GCA_964447425.1 uncultured Candidatus Bathyarchaeia archaeon | reverse complement strand
AACCCAGAAGCAGCGAATACTACACTGAGATCGCTGAAAAGATTAGAAGAGAGATCGAAGCCTCTCGATAATCTTATCCCCCTAAATGTTCACCCTGATATCAGCGATTTTAGGGTGACAAAATGAAGATCAAACCTTTTAGATTAGAGAGGTGGCTGCTGGAATCCGCTGAGATCGATCTCGGTGGGGGAGGAGTCACCAAGTTAACCCTCAGGGATGTGCTGGATGAGATACCATTTGACCACCAGATGAAATATGGCAGGACAGATGGCTCGGATGCACTCAAGGCACTGATATCGGAGTGGTTCAACGGCATCGAGCATGACAGAATACTTGTCACATCCGGGACCAGTGAGGCGAACCTGCTTGTCAACTACACCCTACTGGAGCCGGGGGACCACTACCTCACAGAGAACCCCCAATACGAGCAGACGACGAGATTCGTGGAGAGCATGGGGGTAAAAACAGAGGAATTCCAACTCAAGGAACCCACTTGGAAGCCAAACCTAGACGAGCTTGCCGAGAAAGTCAACGCGAAGACCCAGATAATATTCATTGATAACCCCAATAACCCAACTGGGGCGCTACTGACCGGGAAAGAGATGAGGACCATATGTGAGATCGCTGAGGACGTGGGCGCATATGTCCACTGCGATAACGCGTTAAGGGGCTCAGAGCTCACCGGGAACCCAGCGGAAACACCTCTACCATATTATGAGAAAGCCATAGTAACTGGCAGCATATCCAAGCTGGGAGCCACCAGCCCAAGGATCGGGTGGATAATAGCAGAGGAAGAGGTCATCAAACAGTGCTGGAACACAAAGGACTATACGACTCTCGGGCACAGCGGCTTAGGGGAAATAATTGCCCAGAAGGTTCTCTCAATGAGAGATGAATTGGTCAAGCGGAATCTAGTTATCAGTCGTAGAAACATCGAGACACTGAAGAAATGGGTTAATCAACACAAAGGGCAGGTATCAATGACGCAGCCTGAAGCCGGGTTCACTGGGTTCCCAAAATACAGTCTGGATTTACCATCAGAGAAGCTGTGCAGAGAGTTGTTGGAAGCTAAGAAGACGTTGTTGAGCCCAGGGGCACACTTTGGAAAAGAAGGGTATCTCAGGATCAACACGGGGTCAAAAAACGAGTCCCTCGTTGAGGGCTTGAATCGACTCGGAGAATACTTGGAGGAGAAGACGGGATGAGCCTAGAATCTACCCTCAGAAACTATCGTGTAGTCGATCTCTCCCATAGATTCGAGGAGGAGATGCCAAGACCACAGGTACCATACGGGCACATACCATGGAAATCCTACGCAAAAGGAGACGCCTTCAACACAAACATGTTTCTGGTGTTTGAGCACTCGGGCACCCATGTTGATGCCCCCATACACTTGGGAGGAGTGGAGGGACCAGCCATAGATGAGATACCGCCCGAGAGATGGATGGGGCCATGCAACGTGCTGGACATGTCCCATAAGGGTGAGAACGAGGAGGTGTCTGCTGAGGAGATCAGGGAGTGGGAAAATACGCATGGAGCCATCGAGAGAGACACAGTCGCGTTATTTCATTATGGCTGGGAGAAGAACTGGACCACAAAGTACGGTGTCGAGAAACAGCCCTACCTGAAGAACAACCCCGGTCTCAGCGAAGGCGCGGCTCATCTGCTCGCAGAACGCGGTGTGAAGCTCGTGGGCGGGGACACGCCAACGATAGACTCTGACGCGAATCCTACTGAGCCAGCGCATAGAGTCCTGCTGCCAAAACACATACTGGTGCTGGAGAACGCGAAAAACCTTGGAGAGCTTCCTCCAAAAGGAGCCTACTTCATTGGGCTGCCCCTGCGCATAAAGGATGGGACAGGGTGCCCGGTTAGGGCGATCGCGCTTGTACCTAGATAAGATACTCTAGGTATGGCCAAGCCTTGATGCTGCCATCAAGATACTTAACCCGCTCATAGCCGTAGCCGCGTAGCTCCCGCTCCGCGTTATACGCCCTGACGCTGGTAGCGCAATAAGTTACTATCTCCTTGTTCAGAGGTAGCTCGTTGTACCGTGTTTTGAGTTCAGCGACTGGAATGTTAATGACGCGTTTATCCTTGAAGCTCTGCGCCATGTGTTCATCCCTGTCTCTAACATCCAGTAACACGAAATCCGCGTCGCTGTCCAGCATCGCCCTCAACTCAACTGGGGTGACGCCGTGAGCCAAACCC
>CAYUTB010000236.1:0-2212 GCA_964447425.1 uncultured Candidatus Bathyarchaeia archaeon | reverse complement strand
GGCGGGCATCCCGTCTCATCCGAGACGATGATTTTTAAACCTTTGTTTATTGTCGAGTAACGATAATGCCGCAGATTACCCTTGCTGACAAAGCCCTCGTGGTTTGGTTGGCACAGCTTCTGCAAAGAGACGGGTAAAACCCTTATTCTCGGGTCTCATTAATCCCATTGAATAGTTTTGAGCGCATATGATCCATTCAAAAAATACGGGTTGAAGCGTACCATAAACGCAGCGACCTGCCTAACCGCACTAGGAGGCAGCATGCCCCACCCAGTGGTCTTTGAGGCAATGCTGGACGCCTCCAAAGCATTCATCTACATCCCTGAACTCCAGCGTTGGGCTGGAGGAAGACTCGCCGAGGCTTTCGGCGCAGAGGCTGGGCTGCCCACCGCCGGCGCAGTGAATGGGTTGATGCTTGCCTGCGCAGCCTGCATTATGAGAGGGAGCGAGCTGGAGAAACATGGTCCACTGGGCAAGGTAACTTGGACCAAACACATCCAGCGTCTTCCCATGCACACGGAGGGGCTTCCCACAGAGTTCGTAGTGCTCAGAGACTCCCGCAGCGAGTACGACCACGCAATAGAGGCTACGGGGGGCAAACCAGTACCAGCCGGAGACGCCGGGGGCGTAACCACCAATGATCTCCACGCGGCATATCACCAAAACAAAACCGCGGCATACTACTATACACTTTACCCGTGGAGTAAACAGATACCATTGAAGGAATTCGTTGAAGTAGCACACAGCCACGGCGTCCCTGCCATAGTTGACGCCGCCCCCTACCTGACCCATAGATGTGTACCCGGCGTCATTCTGGAGTCGGGGGCTGACCTCGTGATATTTAGCGGCGGTAAGCAATTCGGGGGGCTAAACAACAGCGGCATATTGCTGGGGCGGAGAAACCTGATCAAATTGGCTCATCTCCAGGCATACCCCTTCGATGGTATCGGTCGTGCTTCCAAGATGAGCCGGGAGACTATCGCTGGGCTCGTGGCTGCGCTGGGCTTGTTCATGAAACGAGATGAGGCTGCGTATTATGGTTCTATGCGGGATGAGACCCAGAGGTTCTCTGAGACGTTGAGCTCAATTAAGGGGATCAAGTCGGGTGTGTTGTTTGAGCACTGTGTCTGCAGAGACGTTATTGAGTCATGTTATGCGTGGATCGAGCTGGATTCAGATAAACTGAGCCTCAGAGAACTCTCAGATGCGTTATTCGAGGGTGACCCCTGTATCAGAACTCTCTACGAGCCCACATTCATCTCGGATCAGGTAAAGAACCGGATAACCCTCAAGGTCGAGTACCTACTCCCCGGTGACAAGGAACTCATCATAAAACGAATCAAGGAGATACTCGGATAGGGCTAACCAGCACCATCAATCCGCTTTTACGCGAAACGTTGATGCCACTACCATATCTAATAATCTCTAAGAAATAGAAGCTGAAAAAACCTAGCCTAACTTCTCTTAAACCCCTCTACCTCGAGGCTGTATATCTGCCCCCAACCGCGGAGGGAGTGTATCTTTATGTCGTTGAACCCAGTGTCCTTCATCAAGCCGAGGAACTGACCCATCTCAAGCGCCCCCGAGATACAGGCAGCCCACTGCTCAGGGTTCTCCAGTACCTCTGTTGGTAGCTTTCCCTTTGTAACGATATCTGATACGCTGAACCTTCCCCCCTGTTTGAGGACCCTGTAGGCTTCACGGAAGACCTTTTGTTTATCCGGGGCGAGATTGATGACGCAGTTGCTGATGATCACATCCACTGACTCGTCGTCTACTGGCAGTTTCTCGATGTCTCCCTTCCTAAACTCTACGTTTCTGAGTCCCAGCTTTACGGAGCTCTCCCGTGCCAACTCCAGCATCTCATCGGTGATATCCACACCGATCACATGACCCGTAGAGCCCACCTTCTTGGCGGCGATAAAGACATCCACGCCACCCCCAGAACCCAGATCAAGAACCGTCTCACCCTGTTTAAGATTAGCAATAGCCGTGGGGTTTCCGCACCCAGCCGCCCCCGCTATGGTCTCAGGTGGTAGGTTGTTGATCTCTTTCTCCAGGTACCCGATTTTTGTGAGATAATCCTGTGGTGAGGCTGAGCTGCAGCATGAGGCCTCGCTGCTGGATGAACAACAGCTGGTCTTTGGTGTGCAGCAGCTTGCGTTACCAGTTGTCTGGCAGCTGCACGCCTGCGGTGCACAGCATCCTGCCT
>CAYUTB010000235.1:0-2213 GCA_964447425.1 uncultured Candidatus Bathyarchaeia archaeon | reverse complement strand
AGCTTCTCGGCCAGCAGTTTACTTGACTTGTCTTCGCAGAGGCCCAGCTCAGCGTATTGCCAGACCTTGTCGCTTACGTCGATGAACTCCTGGCGGTGCTCATCGATCCACCTCCACAACCTGTCTTTCAACATGGTGAGTCACCATGAGAGAGGGACTTCAGATGTAAAAGCTTGAAGTTGCGCAGCTGATGGTGTGCGCCTAAAATATTATTCTAATGGTATTCAATATCAACCAGCATCACAATGTAGTTTATTATAGGAGAAAGTGGAATGGGAAGGTAAGTCCATCGATTGCTGGTTTCCATTTCCTTAGTTTCTCACTGACGCCCCAGAACATTCTCGGTCTGTATAGGTACAGCCATGGTGGATCCTCCCACGCTGCCCTGTAGACTCCTTTGAACAATTCCTCTTTCTTTGCTGGGTCGAGGGTTTTTTCTGATTCGTCTATTAGACTGTCTACTGTTGAGTTGGAATATCCTTCCCACCATGCTCCTTTGTACCCTGAGTGGAGTTTCTCCCGGCATACACGGTAGGTGCTGAGGGGACTTGAATCGAACCACGCCATGTCGTCGATCTGCTTGAACTTTACGAAATCGCTGTATTCACCGGGGTTACCGTTGGGATAGGATTTGATCTCCAAGTCCACTCCTATTAACTCGTACTGCTCACGTAGGTTCTCTGACAGTTTCTTAGTACCATGTCCATCGCCGTATGGTTTGTTTAACGCTATCTTCAACCCGTCACCATATCCAGCGTCTGCAAGTAGCTTCTTGGACTTCTCCGGATCAAACGGGTATCCCGGTACTTCTGGATCGTATCCAAGGCTCAATGGGGAGAAGACGCTCTCCAACGGATATGCTGCTCCGTCAAGAACGTCATCGATGAGCTTCCTTTTATCGATACCATAGTTGAGGGCTTGCCTTACCCGTTTATCCATGCATGGTCCTTTCTGGGTGTTGAAGAAGTAGATCATGCAGACATTACTTTCCTTCTCTACTATGCTGGCTTTGGGTCCAACTTGGTCGTGTAGCTTGATGTTTAAGGAGGGTATCAGATCAGCCTCCCCCCTGTTCAATGCGTTGAGCCTTTCAAGCGGGTCATCCTCCTTGAACCAGTTCACTGTCTGGTACGTTGCTTTTCCTCCCCAGTAGTCTTTGTTAGCTATGATTACGAGATGTTTCTCGGATCGTTCCTCAAACACGTATGGACCGGTACCCGTCAGGTCATCCTCAATTGTGTCCAAGTGTTTTCTGGGGGCGATGGGCATCTCGATGAGCACATCCAATAGGTCGGACATTGGAGCCTCCAAGTCCATTTTGAATGTGTAATCATCTGGCGCACTCGCCACAGTTTTCTCGAAATAGCTCGGATAAACCCCTTTTGTTCCCGACTCACCCTCCATAGAAGGGTCCCGGAAACGATTGAAAGTAGCAACAACATCTTCTGAGACAAGTTTATCCCCGTTGTGATAGGATACGCCCCTCCTAAGGTTGAACATCCATGTCTTGGCGTCCGGGGATACGCTCCAGTTCTCAGCTAAACCGGGCTTATATGTACCAATATAATCCCTCTGTATAAGCGCATCATAGATGCTAAACAGCATACTTACCCTAGTTGATGTATCGCTGTTAGTGTGAGGGTCCCCAATTCGAACCCGGTTTTGATATATATTTACTGAATTGGTCATAGGATGAACGAGGAGTCTGAAAATGATATAATATTTGCTATTCGATGGCGTTTTACATCCATTATTCAATCGAGGTAAAAGATATTGCGCAAATGAATTAGCGATTTATCCTTCGAATAAACAGGGCATAAAGAAGAAGAGCCACTGAGGCACGGGGACTGTCTACCTACCCGAACCTGACCTGATTAAAACCAAACTCTTCCGAAGAGACATCGCAGAGGGAAAGACCGTTGTTCTCATCGCCAACAACCAAAAGGTGTTGGACGAGTACGCGGAGTTGAAGAGCCTCAAGGAAGAGAGCAACGGAAAGGGTAACCCGGAGGATATGGAACTGATGATAGCCAGAAGGTTTGGCAAGCTTCTAAGCTATGACGATAAATCAATCGAGGAATTGATAGAAAAATATGGTTGACTTCAGGAGCTGTGAGACGATGGGAAAAACTATGTTCCGTATCTCGGAGGTGTGGGTATGAGACACGTAAAGACCGACAACCTTCATCTCACAGGTAGACTGTCTCTAGCTG
>CAYUTB010000234.1:0-2300 GCA_964447425.1 uncultured Candidatus Bathyarchaeia archaeon | reverse complement strand
AGAATAGGAAGGGGATGGCCGTGAGCAGCTTGATGCCTGTCTCCTTCTCCAATGCCTTGTAGAGGTGGAGGTTATCCCAGTTCACCTCATTCGGATAATGGGCCTCCACGCCGAAGCTTGAATCCACGTATCCTTCATCATGTATCCAAGCCACCTTGTTTAGCGTCTCTTCCATGGTGCCTTTGTCAACGTAGGGCTCATGGAACCTGCTTGCGCCCGGGTAGAAGTACCAGACACCTGCACTGTACTTGGGTGTAAGCTTGGAGCCTTTGAGGTGTCTTAGCATCTCTTCCTGGGTTCTAATTTTTTCCTGTGGTTGTAAATCCTTCATAATTCAATAGAATGGGTATGGGTTTATGAAATAAACGACTACCCCAGTGTGTCGAGGATTATCAGGGCTAGCATCTTGGCGTTCATCAAGACATCATCCACGCTCACCGACTCATCCTTCTGATGATACCGGGTATACGGATAGCCGGTACCCATTGTGAAGCACACCTGCCCACCATCATTCACCTGATAATTCATATCCGTACTCCCAAGATTACCAGAGAACTCAGGCACAACACCTAGACACATAGACATTATCTCTCGGCTCCTCTGGATGAATGGATGCTCTGGGTTCTGCATATAGCCCTCTCGACTGTTGATGATCTCAAGACTGTATTTCATATCAGGATCAGTTTGTTTCACTGACTCAATTACCCGCTTGATCTCAGACGTAACATCCTCCTCGGATTCACCGGGAAGCATGCAGCGAAGCACCTCCTCCTCACAGAGATCAGGCACAGTAGCTCCTTGCACTCCACCCCTGATGGTACCGAGGTTCAGCATCGCTGTGAGCTTATCATACCCAGCTTCGACGATTGGCTCAGGGAGCACTATACCAGGTATCTCACGTTGTCTGTGGAGAAGCTCCTCCCTCCAGTGCCGGGTCAAGGCGACGTTGATATTACTCATCTTCTCAATAGCGTTAACCCCGAGTATGGGCATCTGCCCATGGTAGGACTTACCATGAGTGGTGATCTTGTAGCGTACCCTGCCCTGAGCAGCCAACCCCATCTTATGGACATCGCCGTCCAGCTGGATACCGTAATCAGCCTTAACGAGCCCCTCCTTGATGAGGTAGCCTAAGCCAGCTACGCCACCGATCTCCTCATCACAGTTACCGGTGAGTATTAAATCGCCTTTGAGTTTGCACCCAAGCTCGTGGATGGTCTCCAACGCCATGGTCATCGCCACAAGCATGCTCTTATCATCACATGCTCCCCTGCCCCACACATAGCCACCCCCAACATCCAATGGGCTTCTCCCATAGGGGTTATCCTCGGATACCTTGCCTTCAATGGGATCAACAGTCCACCCCTCCCTGTCATACGGAGCGGTGTCTATATGGGCGCTCAGGTGAAGCTTGGGTCCCCCGCCTGTTCCTTTGTATGTGGCTACTAGGTTGCTCCGTACCCCCTTCAACCCCATGGCTTCTGCGCCCGAGGCTTTGAGGTAAGGCTCGGTTGCCTCTTGGATCTCGCATCGGCACCCGTATTGACTGAATCTATCGGCCATCACCCTGCAGAGTTTATCATAGTTGAGACCCGGTGGAACATGGGTATCGATCCTCACGAGTCTTCGCAGATAATCTACGGCTTCATCGTTGTGCTCATCAACGTAACTATAGATAGCGTCCTTTTTGCGAAGAGATGACATAGTCTAAAGAAACATCACAGCCAGTATATGGTTTCTCATGGAATCATATCTTTCTGAGCTTGGGCACAAGCAGCATCAAGACTATGAAGATAATCACCATGATAACCCCGTAGAGGCTCTGGGCGAAAGGTGCCCCGTATCTCTCAGCGAGCATACCAAGCGTTACGCTTCCTATTAGTCCAAATCCTATGCTCAGCTGCCAGATACCCATGGCTCGTCCACGCTGATCCTCCGAGACATTCAACTGGAGTAGGATATGCTGCATGGCGTCATGACCAGCCGCGGTTATCCCGACTATACATATGAAGAATAGGGATAATGGATACGAGGATGAGTTGGCGAAGAGGATCAATGCGACTCCAAACATGAAGAAGATGCCCAGAATTATCTTACCCTTGTACTTGTAGTCGCCTAATGAGGCGAGGGCTAGCCCAGCCACCAAGCCTCCCAACGCTAGGACAGTGTTGAACATCCCGAGGCCCACCGCACCCACCTTCAAGACATCACGTGCAAAGACAGGTAGAAGCACAGAATGCGAGAAGCCGAACATCTCGCAGGTGGCAGCCATCACCATCAATGCGAGGATAACCCGGTTC
>CAYUTB010000233.1:0-2303 GCA_964447425.1 uncultured Candidatus Bathyarchaeia archaeon | reverse complement strand
ATATTCGAAGAGTGTTAATCGAGACAGGCATAGTTATCAACGTCACAGTTGGAATAATATTAACCATCATCACATACTTTTCCTCCACCTTTCTAGCGGACTCCATTTTCAACCAACCCGAACTTGCCCCATTAATAAGACTCTGCAGCTTCACATTACTCGGTCAAACCCTATTCAACACAGCAAACTCTATTCTCATAGGCTACGAACGAATGGAGCTTAAAAGTCTCATAGCTATACTAAACAGTGTTCTACGAAGCATCGCTGGTCCTATACTTGTTTTCCTCGGCTATGGCGCCATAGGAGCCGTCTATGGAAATGTAGCTTCTATATTGGTAGCTGGGTTGGCTGGGTTCATCATGGTTGCTGTTATCTGGCGTTCAGAGCCAAAAAAATCAGAAGGATTCAACAACATCGAATGCGCTAAACTCATGCTTCTCTATGGCTATCCCCTATTCTTCTCAGGACTATTCTCGGGCATAACCCCAAACATAACAAACTTCCTACTTGCACTCTGTGTCTCTCCTACCCATATCGGTAACTATCAGGCAGCAACCAGATTCGGTGTACTAGTAACCTTCTTCACTGTCCCAATCAGCACCGTGATGTTTCCCCTCTTCTCAAAACTAGAAAATCAAATTGACGCACTCAGAGCCGTATTTATTGACAGCATCAAATATCTAGGTCTAATCATCTACCCCATTATCGCAGCAGTAATCGCCCTTGCACCCGAGATAATATCTGTACTCTATGGGCAAGGATACCCATACGCTGAAACATACCTTAAACTATCCATGCTAGGCTTCATCACTATTGGACTTGGATCAATAAGCACAAGCAACATCATCGTCATCAAAAACACGCGAATAATCTTCTCCCAATCCCTACTCAACTTCGCATTAACCATCCCACTAGGAATTATACTGATACCCCGCATTGGCGTACCCGGATTAATAATCTCAGGCATCATCGGCTCATTACCCGGCTTCATATATGGTCTCCACTGGATTAAGAAAAAACAGCACATATCTCCAGACTACACAACAGCCATGAAAACCATAATAGCCGCAGCAGTATCCGGCTTCACAACAAACCTCTACACCAGCACTGTCCAACTCAACCCATGGATCAAACTAATCATCGGTGGAACACTATTCCTCATAACCTACATAACCTCAATTCTACTCCTAAGAACACTCAAACACCAAGACCTCAACAACCTAGAAAACATAACCCGAGACCTACCACTATCCCCAACAATAAAACGAGTGATAAATCTACTCAGGCCATTAGTCACAACCTGAGCCTATGAACTAGTAATCTCTTAACAAGATAACCAAATAACCCAGACATACCAACCCAGATACTCACTTACCAGCTCACAGAACCCAAAAGCAGACCCAGACAAGTAGCTACAATGTGTCATTACTGGCCAACAACACAAACCGTAACCACCTACTACACAGTAAAAGTAGACACAGACCAAATAACAATGAACAACGAACACAGAGACCACAAATGGATCACAGAACCCACACCAGACCTCCACCCCTACCTAACCGAAATGATCGCAAACTCCAATATATTCACGAAATAAACTATTGAAAAGGGATAAGCAATTATTCACTTTAATTTTCAGTGCCCTCATTTAAAAAAAATCGTGGAATAACAACTGCAAATATTTGCGATGAAACCCCGATCCCTAAAATCCACGACTTCCACATTATCCAATTATCCATCTGCCTTTCCAGACCAGTTTTCCTTTGGACAAGATTATCGATCTTTTCCTGAACCTTATCATCTAAATCCACAATCATTGAATCTATATCTCTCCAGTGAACACTATACAACATATCTTCTTCTAATGGAGTCAGACCTTCCTCTGGATCATAAGCATTCTTTAAGGTGATATACGCTGTACGCGTAACGTTAAACATGAAAACGTTTTCATATTTAATGATATATTCCGCTGTCAGGTTATTGCCTGTAATATCATATATAGAGAGAATTTCGAATAACTTAGTCTTTTAGAGTGTTTCGACAAGTTTTTAGATCAAGACAATATCTTCAAATTATGGATTCCTTCAACAAGCACCTCCTCCAACAAGAGTACCGAAAACTAGCTGAGCTAGGAGACAAACTAGCCGCAGCCGAAAAACAGATCAACTGGGAAGCCTTCAAACCCATCCTAAATGACCTCTACGTGAACAACACAGAGAGAGGCGGCAGACCCAACCACGATATCGTTGTCATGGTGAAGCTTCTCGTACTCCAGCAATGGTACGGGCTCAGCGACGAGGAGA
>CAYUTB010000232.1:0-2325 GCA_964447425.1 uncultured Candidatus Bathyarchaeia archaeon | reverse complement strand
CAGTCTTTCTATTGGGCAGTATTTTTCCTATTGAGCCAAGGATGGTCTTGCTGATGACAGCGCCAACAATGGCGCTTATTATCAGGAGTAAAGGTTTAGCTACCACAGAGATTAGATGTGGAGTAACAAGGTCGATTAGAATGGCTTGGGGGTTCGAGGTTTCACTCATTGTAGAGAATAGTTCTACTATCTGGAAGACTAGGTCGCTGAATATTGGTATCTGGAATAGACTATTGAAGTTGAGTTGCTCTGGGATAATGGGTAGCAGTTTCAGGGCTTCGAGGGATTCCTGACTGAATATACCTCGAGACTCAAGGTTGAAGTAGATGCCTGCAAAGGAGGCTGCTAATATTGGCAGAGTGGTCAGCCATACGAGTAATGCGGTAATTGAAGCACCCAGTTTTTTTCCCGAGATCACTCCGATTAAGAGCCCAACGATGATCCACGTAATTGTAACTGCAAGATATCGCAGGGGGTCTGCTAGTAGAAGATAGATGAGCATGAATACGGTGTAGATGTGGCTCCCCAGTAATGGTCCGAGCCAGTCTGCTAATGCGAGGTAGCTGGGGTGAAGAATCACTAGCCCCAAGGTGAATAGAGTGATGAGGGATAGAAAATAGGCAAGAGTCTTTCTCATGGTTTGAAAGAGGATTTGATGGTATTTAGTTTTTAGTTTAAAAACGGGAAAAGTAGGGCGACAGTTTTTCTACAGCATCCATATAGAGTCTGTAGTGTTTCCGGTACTTCTCGACGTTTTCCGGTTTCGGCTCTGTGGGTATCTTTTCTCCCAGCCATTTCTCAATAACTCTGTGATCATTGATCTCACCTGTGCCCAGTCCTGCCAATATGGCATCACCCATTGGAGCCCCCAATGTTTCTGGTATGTACTGGAACGTGATCTCAGTGGTGTCCGCGATGATCTGTCTCCAGAGGGGGCTGCTTGCTCCTCCGTCTACTAGTGTAGCTCGTTTGATCTTAATCCCAGTCTCCCGCGCTGCGTCGATGCTGTACCTCATGGCGTAGGCGACTCCTTCGAGGATCGCTCTGAACATGTGGGCTCTTGTATGGTAGACGGTTACGCCTAGGAATGCGCCTCTGATGTGTTCATCCCAGTATGGTGCCCGTTCGCCTACCATCATATGTGGCAGGAAGATGAGTTCATCGCTTCCTACTGGTATTTTTTCTGCCTGTTGATCGAGCTGCTTGTAGGCGCTTGTACCTGTTGTTTCTTGTTTTTCCAGTTCTTGTTGACCGTATTGGTCTCGGAACCATCTTACGCAGAAGCCCGCGGTGCTAATGCCTGTGAAGCTGTAGAGGGTGTCTTCGGCTTTTACAACGTATGGGTAGTTGATCATCTTGGGTGAGATGCGGTTCTTGGTGTTTATGATGCCGTTGCACATGCTCGTGCCCAGCATGCTGGATAGGTCTCCGTCCAGTATGGCTCCTCCTGCGAGGGCGCTGACCGGGGCGTCTATTCCACCTGCGCAGATGGGGGTTCCAGTGGCTAACCCTGTTTTGCTTGATAGCTCGGAGGTGGTCTCGCCTACTATCTCTTCGCTGCTATGGATCTTCTCAGGGAAGAAACCTCGCGAAATGTCTAGTTCCTCCATGAGTTCGGTGCTCCAGTTGCGTTTGGCTAGATTGTATACGCCTCCGATGTTTCCTGCGCTGCTATGATCGATGCTCTCCACGCCTGTGAGTTTACGGATCACGTAGGCATTAGGGGTCTCTAATTTATGGATCTTTGCCCAGTTCTCTGGTTCATTGTTTCGTATCCAGAGGATCTTGGTGTAGCCATAGTAGGGGTCGATGACGTTTGCGGTTATCCTGTAAAGCTCGTCTTCGCCGATGTTTTCCCTTAGCCATCTGCACTCGTTGGTGGCTCTGCGGTCAGCCCAGATGAGGCAGGGTCTGATGGGTTCATATTTTTTGTCTACGGGTATGCCGCTTCCGCCGTAGAGTGCGCTTATGGATGCCCCCGCGATGTCCTTGGGGTTGACGCCGGATCTGGTGATCACCTGTTTAATGGTGCTGTACGCTGCCTCAGTCCATGGGGTTGGCCACTGTTCAGCCCAGCCCTGTTTCGGAGTGATTATCCCGTATTCTTGGAAGGCCTCTGCGTGTACTTTGCCATCGGTGTCTACGAGGACGGTTTTTGTTCCCATGGTGCCTATGTCAGTGCCGATTAGATATGTCATGGCGGTTACTTCCTCGGGATTCTTGCAGCTACGGGGGGCAATGCTTTGAATGGCTTATGGGGCTCTGCTTGATACCAGTAGGCTGTGCTGCTGTAGTCATCGTTTCTATGGTTGGCGTGGCCATGCT
>CAYUTB010000231.1:0-2384 GCA_964447425.1 uncultured Candidatus Bathyarchaeia archaeon | reverse complement strand
GCACTCGCTGCCCTCGGCTACATCGAGGTTGATGTTTACGTGAAGCCCCGGGTCGCTATTTACAGTAGTGGACCGGAGATCGCTCCGCAGGGAACATCACTGAAGCCGGGTCAGATCTATGATATTAACAGCTTCACCTTGGCGTCGGTTATTGGATTGAATGGCGGGGAATCAGTCAAGCGTGGGATAATGGAGGATAATCTGGACTCCATCAAGCGGAGCTTGGATGATGCTTCTACCTTTGATCTCGGGGTATTCAGCGGCGGCAGCAGCGTCGGCGTCAAAGACCTATTCGGTGAAGCCATCGAGGAGATGGGGGAGATATTCTTCCACGGGGTCAAGACCAAGCCCGGTAAGCCCACGTTGTTCGGGGAGGTGAAGGGGGTTCCTGTCTTTGGTATGCCGGGTTACCCTACCAGTTGCCTGAATAACAGCTACGTGTATCTGCTTCCGGCGCTGCGTAAGATGGCTAGGCTTGAGCCCAAGCACTGGGTGCGGGTTGATGTGCCCATGGGGGAGAGCTTTGAGTCCAAGGGTGACCGTGAGCAGTTCATCACAGTGGAGATCAAGGAGGGCAAAGCCTATCGGGTCTTCAAACAGAGTGGGGACATCACAAGTATGACCAACGCAGATGGATTCATCATACTGCCAGTAGGCTACACCAAAGTAGCTGAAGGGGACACGATACAGGTTACCCTGTTGCATGTCTAGTAGTGCTTAAAACCCCATACCACTACGTTTCACCGATATACATGGATTATAGGCTGGACGAGGACTTTGCGCTAGAATTAGACGCAAAGGACCCTCTCGCTGGATTTAAGGAGCGTTTCTATCATCTGGGCGACGCCATCTACATGGATGGCAACAGTCTCGGTTTGATGAGTAAGGACGCTGAGAAGACCCTGATGCGAGTCATCGAGGAGTGGAGAACTCTTGGCATCAAGGGATGGGGCGGTGGAAAGATTCCGTGGATAAGCTACGCTGAGGAGCTGGGTAACCTGCAGGCTCCCCTGGTGGGCGCAGAGAAGGATGAGTGCGTGATAACCGGAGGTACAACGATTAACCTCCATACGCTGGTCTCGACCTTCTATCAGCCTGAGGGGAAGAGGAAGAAGATTCTCGCGGATGAGCTGAACTTCCCCAGCGACCTATACGCTTTGAGTGCGGAGATCAGGCTCAAGGGCGGAGACCCTGATGAGGACTTGATCCTTGTGAGGAGCAGGGATGGGATGATTATCGAGGAGGATGATATCATCGCGGCTATGAGTGATGAGGTTCAGCTAGCGCTTCTCCCCAGCGTCTACTACAAGAGCGGGCAGCTGCTGGATATGAAGCGCATCACCAAAGAAGCCCACAAAAGAGGCATCATCGTGGGTTTTGACTGCAGCCACAGCACAGGCGTCGTGCCTCATCACTTCAGCGAATGGGGCAGCGACTTCGCCTTCTGGTGCAATTATAAATATATGAACGGTGGACCCGGAAGCACGGGCAGCATCTACGTAAACAAGAAGCACTGGGGCAAGACACCGGGTATGGCGGGATGGTTCGGCAACGCACGAAGCACGATGTTTGAGATGCGGACAGAGTTTGACCCTGCTAGGACCACCGCTGCTTGGCAGATCGGCACCACGACTATGCTGAGCACTGCGCCTATTGAGGGCAGCCTAAGGATGATGCGTGAGGCTGGTATCGAGAACATCAGGGAGAAGAGCCTGAAGATCACGGGTTATTTGATGTACTTGATCGATGAGATGCTCAGCAAGAAGCCCTATAATTATGGTATCGCTACTCCGAGGAAGCCCGAGTATAGAGGCGGGCATGTGGGTGTCTACCATAAGGAGGCTTGGAAGATCAGTCAAGCGTTGGTCGCGAGGGGGGTTATCCCGGATTTCCGTCCACCGAACATCATCAGGCTTGCGCCTATTCCGCTGTACATCAGTTATCATGATGTGTGGAAGGTCGCACAGATACTGAAGGCGGTCATCGATGATGGCGACATCAAGAAGTTCACGGATGACAAGAGCACCGTAACCTAAACCATTTTTTTCCCTTTTAACAGCGTAAAAAACGGTTACCAGTCGGCGTTTAAACACTGTTTTTACCGTTACCCTACCAGTTTTTTACACTATACGGGATCGATTCTGGGCTGTTCTGGGGCTGGTTTCATGTTTGGAGCCTCTATATTGGCTGGGATTTCTGACCCCCCCCTCCCCCTATGATCTGTGGAGGAGGAACTTCTAATAACCTTGGTTGATTATTTCAGGAGTTATGGACCCCAAGCAAGTATCCATAGCGTGCAACCTTGACTGCGGAGGAGGCTGCGCCCTCATAGCCGAACTCAGTGATGGAAGGATAACGAGGGTCAAAGAGAACCCCGTGGCGGG
>CAYUTB010000230.1:0-2393 GCA_964447425.1 uncultured Candidatus Bathyarchaeia archaeon | reverse complement strand
CGCTCAGGTGGTCTCCGCGTATGACTTGTTGAATCTAACAGGAGTCTTGGCAAACCGACGAGAGATTGAATTCCTCCGACAGAGAATAGAAGCCCTTGAAAAAGAGACCGCACGCGGACCTTTATTGCTCGAAGGAGTTTCTGAGGCATCTGATGAAATTGAAAGAGAATCGTGTTAGCGTATTAATAGCAGATATAACAAACAAAAGATACTGTGTGTTAACAATTCAATGCATATGGATGATTTTTCACTGCATGGATGGTTTCGTTATGGTTTATAGTTTATTAACAGGTTACATACCTCTTCAAAAAGTTCAACGTCACTTAGAGAAACAACGTCACTGCTTCTGTTTCCAAGTAACCCATAATAAAGTTCTCTTTTTTGAATGGAAAAAGACTCTTGTACAATGGGCTTGTTTTTCTTTGGCATTTCCTCTAAAATGAGCTCCGGATAGATTAGTAACCTACTAAATTCTCTGGAAAATTTTACAAGTCTTTCATCCCACTCCTTTTTGGAGTGTTTGGTGTTTATGATGAAATCTGTTGTATCTAGTACAAGTCTAGCTGAATGAAATATTAAGTCAAAGACTTCATCATGGGTATAGGTTCGGATTTTTTTAGTCAACATAATCCGAGAAACAAAGCAGGTCAAACAAATATAATAAAAATCACGTAATCAGTTAGAAGATACCCCTAGCGGGAGATTCCACGTGCACCATCTGCAGCGGATGCCTAGGCAGAGGACCCAGAGGCATTGAACATCCTACACATAAAATTTAGCAAAGCCTGAGCAAGAATGAGCGTAATATTTTGAGGGTCTAAATCACCCTAAGCACACCCACACGAGGTTGAATAATATTACCAACATCCTTCAAATGAAGAATACACAAAGCCGCATCCTCCTCACTAACATCCACACACCCCCGAATCTCATCCACCAACTCAACCTCCGTCATCTCCCGCCTCCCCAAACCCATAATAACACCCAAAACCTCCTCAAGATGCCCAGAAACATCACCCCGACCACCACCACCCGAAACCGCCCTAGCCCCAAGATCAACCACACGCGCCGGAACCACCCTCGACTTAACTTGAGGAAGAGCCTCTACTCGTGCACCAAGATCAAAACCCAACCCCAACACTTTCTGAGACCGTCTCGCCTCCACCACCTCATCATGACACACCCGCTCACTACGAGCAGCACTCATTAACTCCCTCACCTTACTAGGAACATCAAGACCCGTAATCATACCCACATAACTAATCCATCTACAATGCTCCACAGGATACAAACCCAAAGTAGCATCCTTCCCCACAAGCATCTCCTTAAAGACACGCCGCACATTATCAACCTGCACAGTAGTAAACATACTGCTTGGCCCATAAACACCCAGCAATGCACCCGCCGCAGTGTTATGATCAACATCAGCGAAGAAGCTTCCCTCCCAACTATGTTGAAGCAACGAGTCAAGGTTACCCACCGTGTTCGCATAGGATCTGTAGTTAGCTAAGGTGGCGAAACCCGGGTAACTGAACACACTGAGCAGCTCAGACTCATCAATACGATCCGCCTGACTAGGAGTGTTCGCAAGCTTCAATAGACTAACAAAAGTCTCTATAGCCGTCTTATTGACCTCCGAGTAAGCGTCGGTGAGAACCTTATCAGGGTAATGTGCCACGATTTTGTCGTTGTCAATAAGTATCAACGCCTTCACCGTCTCCTCCCTGTACAGAAGGTCAAGGCCCTTGGCTGCGTTTACCTTGGATTTCACGCTCTCCATCTGAAAGGGAAGAGTAGCTAACACCATACAGTCTCGTCCCAGGTCTCCTATTACCTCGGCGACGATAGGTGCTAGCCCTGAGCCGCTGCCTCCGCCCTCACCTAGAGTCAGCAATATGACATCAGTTTCAGGGTGGAGAACCTTTCTTATCATGTTGTGTATTTTGTTTCTGGCTTCGCTGCCTGCGTGGAAGCCCTCGTTCCAGTCCTTTGCTGCCCCTTTTCCTGATCCGATGAGGAGTTTGTTTTCCTCAGGTATCTCCCGGTGTGATGCTAGGTCGGTTTTATCGGTGTTTATTCCGCAGACATCCATTATGAGGTGTTGTTCCTTCATGGCTGATGCTTTGAATGTGGAAGCTATTTTGCCTCCGCAGTGTCCAAGTCCTATGGTTAAGAATCTCAACTGGGGCTACCTGATTGACGGTTTACTGTTTTCGGGTTATAACATGGACGTGCTGATAGTAAGGTGAGAGATATGTGAAGGTGGTGCTTGTTTTCTTTACAGTTGTCTATTCAAATCTGCGTGTGCCACATAGGTTTCACAGGAAGCCGGGTCTCTGTGAGGTGTGTGGTGGTTTACTCGATGTAGATGGTTTCGATGTATTTGATTAAGG
>CAYUTB010000229.1:0-2439 GCA_964447425.1 uncultured Candidatus Bathyarchaeia archaeon | reverse complement strand
AGGTTGCTCGTGCGGGTAAGAGTATCGCGGTGAATGAGGCTGTGGAGGCCTCTGTAGTGCATATTACGCCGGATATCGCTGGGCTGAATGCTTTGCTTGGGAAGCTGGAGGAAGCGATTATCACCGGTCTCGGCACGCCCCGGCTCTTGCTGGGTAGGCGTGTTGAGAACAGGGCCACTGCGTACGCTGAGCTTGAGGCGTATGTGGATGGGGTGGTAGGCAGTATTCAGCGGTATCTGCGCAGGGAGGTGGAGCGACAGTGGAATATCCGTATTGCTCATGCTGTGGGGTCTGATGCGGAGGTCAAGCATGTGTGGAACCCGGTCAGGGCGGTGGACATCTATGCTTTGGCTGGCTCTGTTGCAAGCCTCTATGGGAGTCATGGCTCTGGGGCTATCGGTGGGCACCCTGAGAAGGTGTGGGAGCTCATGGGTTGGGATATGGAGGAGCTAGAGGATGCATGAGCTGAGGTTCACCGCCGGGGTCTACTCTGTGGGTGAAGGCGAGGCGACCTTCTACGTGATGAATACCACTGTGAACCGTAACAGGTGGGCGGTGAGCGACAAGGCACTCGAGCAGGCGCTGCCAACCATCATCGGCAAGCCTCTTGGGTGTGGACCAGAGTACAGGACGGATCGGCATTACGTTGATGGACTCAGGGTGGGTGTTTTCACGGGTGCTGTGAAGCCCGATGGGTACGCGTTGGGGTCTGCGCATGTTGATGACGCCGTGGCTTGGAGATTGCTCACAGCTGGGTTGTGGGGGCCTGTGAGTGTGGTTATGACGAGTTATCTTGAGCGGTGCAGTGTCTGCGGGGCTGACCTCACAGGGGAAGCTGATCCGTTTACCCATGATTGTATCCGTGATGGTGGTTACCTTGTGGTGGAGAGTTTCACCTTTGACAGGGTGGATTTCATCGATGTGCCGGCTTATCCTCAGGCGGGGCTGCTGGGTGCTCCCGGCGCCGTGGTGCCTTTGGAGTTGTTGGCGGGGGTCTTTTCGTTGTCCAGTTTGGATAGGGTTCTGGAGCCCGGGTCAAGCCCGAATTTCAGGGATGTGAAAGAGATGGAAGAAGAAAGAATGAATGCATTGGAGATTGAGCTGGGGGCTCTGCGGGAGAAGTTTACCGCGTTGGAGGCCCAGCTGGCTGGGGAGCCCAAGACAAAGTACAGCGCCGAGGCCGGTGGCTTGGAGAAGGCTATGGCTGACGCGCGTCTGCGATTATTCGGGAGGAAAGGCTAGTGGCTGCTGGTAGCATACTTAAGGAGCAGCTGCTGGTCATCGAGGAGTACACTGTGAAGCTTGATGAGGATGTCGAGAAGGGTGAGGTCCTCTACAATGATGGAGGCGGTGTGCTGGCTGCGCCTAATACTGTTCATGGGCCGTTCTTGATGAGTTTGGAGGCCCATGATTACAGTGAGGAGTCTAGTCACAAGATTACCTGTGTTTTGATGGGCTGTGTTGAGGTCCAGAAGGTCACGGGCAGTGGAGGCGGTAAGAAGGGGCAGGCCGTGATGATCAGCGCTACGGATGGGGAGGTATCGCTCTTCGTGGCGGGTGATGCTCCTGCTAGCTACGTTGAGGCAACTGTGCAGACGGCGCTTGACACCAACATCGGGGTCGTCGGCGTGCTTGCTGAGGATGCGGCGGATGGGGATACCTCTGCGAAGATATGGCTGGGGGTGAAGGCATGAGAGTGTGGAAATCAGCTGTCACCGATGATTATTATGCGTGTGATGGCAGGAGCTATGCTGCTCAGGCTATAATGCCCGGGGATATCAGCAGCGTCGAGGCTGCCACGATTCTGGATGAGGTGTTGGGCGCTGCGAGGCCGTTGACGAAGCTCAGGGGTATCTGTAGGCCTGTGCGGATGGATCATCTGTCGGCGCGGGTTGATATCGCCACTGGTTTGACGGGTCAGGAGAAGGTGCCTGCCATGGTGGAGGCTGAGGTTGTGTCTCAGAGTTATTCTGCTGTGGAGTTTGACTTGTGGAAGAATGTGGTGCATGTGGTGGTGAGTGATGAGGCCGCTAAGAAGAGCGCCCACGACATACTCGCTCTGCATACAGGTGACGCTGCACGTGATCTTGCCAGGATGGAGAACAAGCAGATCGCCGAGGTGGCTGAGGCGTGCACAGAGAAGGTATCAGGCACAGGGTACAGTGACTGGGGAGCCATGACCACTCCCCCGGATAGCGACACCAATCCCTTCGAGGCGATAAGGGCCAGCATCGAATACATCGAGGGCAACGGGTACGAGCCGGATTTCATGGCCATGCATCCTGGGCTGTGGGGTAAGTTTGTGACTAATACCTATGTGCGTGATCTGGTGCAGGCTGGTGTGGCGCGTATCGGCGCTGCTGGGGGTGAGTTTACGTTACCCGGGTATCCCAGTATCAAGGTGATCACAGATTACGGACTGACTGCTACTCCTACTGG
>CAYUTB010000228.1:0-2462 GCA_964447425.1 uncultured Candidatus Bathyarchaeia archaeon | reverse complement strand
AGCCTAGGCGATCTCCTGACTCAGCTGAGCCAGCATAACCAGCACACGCAGCCCCTTTGTGGTGAGAACATAGTCCTTGTTCTCGGCTTGGTAAACATACTGGGAATCGAGTAATTTTTTTATATGGTAGAGGAGTTGCCCGCCTTCAATGCCTGTGCACGTTGATAAGTCGGTGAAGCGGTTATCTCCCCTGTATATACTCTGGAGAATCTGGAGACGAGTCTTGTTGCTGAGAGGATTCACTATCAGGTCATTGGTCCTGACGGGGTCCATGCTGTCGATAGTCGATATATTATCATTCATCATAACCGCCGGTGACTCTATTAACCTGAGTTGACCAACAAGGTGCTTGTTTGACTCCAGCAACTGATTCTCGCTCTCTATGCATGCAACACATCGCACCCTGTTATCCCGCCTGAACCCTTCCTTCAGCTGCCCCAGCTTCACCTGAGCCCCCTCAATAGAGGCATAGGCTTTCTGGAAGCTACCTGAGTCTAGGTGTTTTAGATAATCGGATTGCAGGTTCGCCATCTGGGATTTGCAGAAGGCTTCCTCATCAGGTCTGTCACAGTTCAGGTTGGTGACGATGTCTTGGCTCATCTTTGTCACGTAATCGATTATCGTCCTGTTGTAGTTGAGGGCGACTTGTTTGTTTACCTCGTTCTCGATGACTTCCAATCGTTGCCTTGTCTCGGCTCTGAACCGGCTTATCTCAAGCCTGAGCTCCTTAACCTCATCATCCAGCCTCATAGGGTTAATTGATTTACCCTCTGAGTTATATAATTTACCCAATGATGTGGGTGTGGATAAGTATGGTAAAGATACCCGATGACGCGGAAGCGATATTCAAAAAACAGGCAACACTGAGCCTTGCAACAGCCAGCAAAGAGGGAAAACCCAACAGCAGCTATGTTAGGTTCTGGTGGTTCCAGGACGGCAAAGTCGTCTTGATAAACAACTTCATGGACAAGACACGGAAAAACATGGAGGAGACAGGCTGGGCAAGCGTCTCAGCCTACGACATGGATATCCACAAAGCCTACCAGATCAAGGGAACCGTCGAGTTCAAAACCGAGGGACCCGAGGTCCAGAGGGGCAAAGCCATGGCGCAGAAAATATTTGAGGAACGAGGGATGCGGCTCCCAGCCAAGGAAGCCATAATTCTCACCCCAAAGGAGATCTATTATCTCCAGCCGGGGCCTGCAGCAGGCACACTGGTTGAGTAGTTTCTCTCAAATTCTACATCTTTTTTTGGTAAACATTATTTACAAGCTGCGAGACCTTTTCTGGATACCATGAAGATACTCGAAGACATCAAGATTCTAGACTTCACACATGTCTGGTTCGGACCATACTGCACAATGATGCTGGCCGAGCTGGGGGCAGAAGTAGTAAAGGTCGAGCCACCGTGGGGAACCATAGGCAGGCTTGGCCCCGGGGAGCTCTACAAGGGAGTGTCCACGACATTCTACGCCTTGAACCTAAACAAACGTGACATCGCCATGGACCTCAAGAACCCTGAGGCCATGAATATGATCAAGGAACTCGTCAAGCAGAGTGACGTGGTTATACAGAACTTCGCACCGGGCACCATGGAGAAGCTTGGATTGGGATATGAGGAGCTCAAGAAGCTCAACCCAAAGGTCATCTACGCTGCACTGAGCGGCTTCGGTCAGACAGGCCCCTACAGCGAATACGCGAGCTACGCTAGCATCGCGGAGGCTATGAGCGGTCATACTTATGCTACTGGTAAGAACTACAACTATGATGGTCCGCCAATCAGTATGGCGGGTGCCCTCGGTGATCTTGGTCCTGCTATGTACGCTGCCTTCGCTATTGTGGCGGCTATTCGTCACCGTGATCAGACGGGCATCGGTCAGATGATTGACTGCAGCCAGTTTGACACCATGGTTGCTTTCAACTGCTGCTCATCAGTAGCCTATGAGTTATTCAAGGAGAGCCCCATCGAGCGCCGCCATAATAACCCGAGACCCCCGCGTGCAGGCGGCATGATCAGAGTGAAGGATGGCTGGATCTATTTGATGACTGAGAGGATGAAGGCAGTCGAGAACCTCAAACAGGAGTGGGATGTGGAGGAGCTGACCAACGAGATGATCACTGAGAAGCTCAAGGACATGACACGCATGGAGGCTTTCAGCTACATGGCTGACAGGGGCTTCCCCATCGGACCAGTGTATGAGGCACAGGAGGCTATGGAGGACCCTCACAGCGTTGACCGTGGGATGTGGGCTTGGGTAGACCATAAGGCAGCGGGTAAGCATAGGATACCAAACTTCCCTGTGGTATTCAGTGAGACCCCCGGTGAGGTTACCAGCGCGGCTCCTATGCTGGGTCAGCATACTCGTGAGGTCTTGAAGGAGAAGCTTGGTAAGACCGATGAGGAGCTGAATGCCCTTGAGAAACAGGGCGCCATCGTCCAGTGGAAGGGTTAAGCCCTTTTA
>CAYUTB010000227.1:0-2471 GCA_964447425.1 uncultured Candidatus Bathyarchaeia archaeon | reverse complement strand
CGGCAACTGAAGCCTTTGAGGTAAATGGTGCAGCAAAGGTCACAATTACTCCTGGACATGGTATTCAAGGTTCAACGGTGACAGTTGAAGGCAGCAACTTTACACGTATCTCTGATCAGGAGGTAGTACTCAGGGTAGATGAAGGAGGTTATAAAACCTTCAAGACTACAAGTAGTGGTACATTCTCTGGAACTTATGTGATTCCAGCTATTCAATCAAAGACCTATGTGAATGGGGTTGTGGCATCACAGGAAGACTATGCTATTGAGGCTACAACTACATTTCGGGTCGGAGTAGTCGGAATATCGCTAGAACCTAACATGGGAAGAGCCGGCGACTTTGTACAATTAAATGGTGTGGGATTTGAAGACGGCGAAACCTATTCTTGTTTCTTTGAAGAGGATGAATGGTTCACAGGGGTCGCGGATGGGTCTGTGATATTTGACTCTGATTACGTGCCGCATGTAGAGTCTGGAGAGTACATGGTAACTGTTGAAGTCGCTGAAGTGGGCGTCTCAGTGTCCACGAGTTTTACAGTGATACCGGATACAGAGCTTATAGTATCTCCGGGTTTAGGAACAGTAGGTGATGCCTGTACACTATCTGGGTATGGGTTTAGTTTCGGTGATGACGCGGGTGCTAATGTAACTGTTTACTCAAATTTCCATGATATATCGGAAACCGATCTAGACGAGTTTACTATAATTGAAACCAGCCCTTCGGAGCCTGAGACCAACTCAGTTGGTTCATGGACATCATCTTTTATTATCCCTTATGTTGCTTCTGGGGAGTACATTATATATGCCATAGACTCTGAAGGCAATCAAGACTCTTCTATCTTACAAGTTAATGACGAGATAGGAATCTTATGGGAAAACTGTGATAGAGATGTAGTAAATGTGGGAGAAGAACTACTTTATCAATTCAAACTCTACCTCATAGGGGGCGGACAAGCCCTAGACAGCTCCGACACTGTAACAGCAAGCACTGGCTCGGTAACCTGGAATGAGGAGCAAGAACATTGGGAATGGAGGCAAACGGAGCCAGATCCAATACATTATAAGATGACTTTCAACGCTAAAGAAGAACCATCTGGAACTGAAAACACAGTAGAGTCTGGGATCAGTTTCAGGTGGTCACATATTCTTCTAAGCGATATATCGCCTTCAGCTACGGTCCTTAAAGTAGAAGAGGAACTCACTTTAACCGTATACCTTGAGTATGATTTTGAGGAACCTGTCATTGACGGGGCCCTCACGATAAATGGCGTTGAAGCAGAACACATAGGTGAGGGTGTTTGGGAAATATGCATTACAAAACATGAGCCCTGTGTTGTTGTCTTTGACTCTTTTCTGGTAACAAATAATCAGTATGGCATATCTGTGATAAACGCTAATCCTGCCTCGGCTACCGTTGTGTGGAAGCAAGATGCAGGTCTTCAGCTTTCCTGCGATTCACAGATACCAGTAGGCACTCAACTCCAAATCTCTGGAACATTATTAGATAACACAGGTAATCCCATGGAGGACGAAGCGGTCTCACTATGCTTCCAAATAAAGAATGGTGAAACTGTATTTACAGGTAATAGTATCACTAACGATGATGGCGAGTTCTACTATACGTGGATTCCCTCTGGAACACAGACATATGAGGTCGTAGCTATCTATCCTGAAAATGATCTTTACATAGAGAAACGGGTAAGTAGAGAGGTAATAGTAACTCCGTACTCTGATGTTTACCTGTTCTCGTTATCATCCAACTCTATTATATCCGAGTTCCGTTTCACCGAGACAGTATTTTCCTTCAAAGTTTCGGGGGAGACGGGTACTGATGGATATGTTGAGCTTGTTTTAAGCAAAGACCTTGTGCAGGATGTTTCCAAGGTATTAGTGCGGATGGATGGCAGCCAGATAGATTACTCAGTATACTCCGGTATCAGGGAATGGGTTATCAGGTTCACATATGTACACAGCAGCCACCAAGTTACTGTATATCTAAAAGGCGAACCAAGCAGCCCGCTGTCTTTTCCTGTTACGCTTTCAGTAGAACAGTTTAATGCATTAACCGTGACCGCTGCCTCAGAGATAATAGCAACCGTCTCTACGTCAGAAGCAGCCACCTATCTTAAAACAGTAACCACCGACAAAGCTGCAGACATCCTGGAACAAGTCGCCACAGTCACAGCCGTCCAAGTCCTTAACGCACTAGACACTGACACGGTCTCGAAGATCATCGAGAAGATGGATGTGGTTAAAGCGGCAAGCCTAATAGATGAGTCCATCAAGCAGGGCTATACGGATCAGATGGCTGAGACCCTAAACAAAGCCACGGAAGAAGCCTTCGCAGAGCTACTTTTTCTGGTTCAAACCGACACAGGTAAGAAACTCATAGAAAACATGGCTACACAGAACCTTAACGCAGCAGCCAAACGAGTGGAGGAGGCCGTCAAGAATAAGATCACTGAGGTGGAC
>CAYUTB010000226.1:0-2540 GCA_964447425.1 uncultured Candidatus Bathyarchaeia archaeon | reverse complement strand
CCGCCTGTTATACTGGCGCAACGGGTTCCACCATCAGCGTCTATAACATCACAATCCACATAAATGGAGTTGGGACCTATAGCCTCCATATCAACAACGGAACGAAGGCTACGTCCAATCAAACGCTGAATTTCAACGCTACGTGAGTCAACTTTACCGCCAGATGGGCGGGATTTACGGCTGTCTGTTGAGCCGGGAAGCATGCTGTATTCGCTGGTTACCCATCCGCCGGGGACACCCTGTTCGACTTTCCAACGCGGTGCTCCGGGTTGAACGGATGCACTGCATAGTACTCGGGTGTTGCCGAAACCGATGAGCACCGAGCCTTTTGGGTGTTTCTGGAAGCCTATATCAAAGGTTATGTCGCGAAGTTCGTCGTGTGCGCGTAGAGTCATAGATACTAACCATAACAAGTTCTAGTTAATTGTTTAGGATGCGCGCACCCCCTGTTGGCTGCTATTCAAAGATATGGATTTCACTCTGTCTCGCATGAACCAGATCCGTTTCATCCCAAGAGCCGAAATGCTTTGAAGCTAATTTGAGGTACTCTATTTTATCTGGGTCTTTTCCTTCGAGAGCTGCTACAAACGCATCAAGCTTCACGCAGTCTTCGCTTCCTAGGAGCAATCCCTGATTTTTCGCAATGTTTGGCTTTATCGCTTCTTCTGGAACTCGCCCAATGGAGGCTGTATAAACCGCGTCAACCATTCCCTTGACGTTGAAGAGGGAATGATATATCTTGTTTATATCCACGATGCTCTGAGCCAGTTTACTATCATTCTTTCCATGAAACTTCCCCCGACCCGGACCAGGAATCATCCCAAAGAGATTCTTCAGCGAGAGGCTCACAACAATTGGATCGTGGTTTAATCTATACTTTGCTAGGCTCAGGAAGGTGCCTCCCATCATATCATATAGTCTTGTGGGAACCTGGGAGTACATTTTCTTAAACTGAAGAGGAGGATACTTATCGACATGTTTCTTGATAACATCTGGCTCAACGGTGCGCTTCGCCCATACCTCCTCTGCGACATTTATGTACTCGACCCCATGCTTCTTCAGCACACTTCCTACACCAGAGGTATCCAGGAACCATTGGTCGCTTTTTCTCAGATAATCTCTCCTATTAGACCCCATGCCCTTACCCATGAGTGCATCCTCTGTTCTAGCCCACCCATAGCTCTCGACTACAAGAGATTCGCCATCTATTGCGGAGAGAACCCCGTCGATGACCGCGGCTTCGGTGTAATTGTTGATTGTCCCCCAATTGGGTTTGATGATAACCGGTGGCACAAGATTCAGTTCAGCGATCACATCTGCAAATATTTTGGGGTCAGAGGAATGTTCCAAGATTATTTTACCGTATCTCATTTTTTTCACCTAATTTTCATGGTTTAAATATATTTTTTATAATAATGAATGGGGTAGATAGGTATTCCCATCATTTTGTTGATAATTGAACCATGGTTCAGTTGTCTGTTTAAGATGATTCAATCATCTTATTCATTATAAAGTTCTATTAATACGGGTTTGAATAACAAGGGTGTTACACTAATGGATTCACATAAAACCGGAGTCTGTCTCTTCGCTTGGCGGTGCCTGAGGTATACCTCGTATGCTGCTGCGTGTAACCTTGAGGGGGGAGGCTCTTTCTGTGGTGAATGGAGAAAATTCAATGGGTTTCAACTAAAAAAGCATGGGGCAGACACAAAAGAAAATTCAAAATGATGATAAAATATTCGATCAGGGTTATTGAAAATGGATTAATGGGATTTTACCCCATATTTTTCCCAGCTAACAATAGACTCTAAACTCTTTCTCTCCTTCGGCAGCGGGTTTTCATCAGGTACGCCTAATGTAATTAAAGCAACAGGCTTGAAATTATCGGGAATATCCAGCAGACCCTTTATCAAATCCTCCCTATTTGACTGCCCCATCCAACAAGTGCCAAACCCAAGATTAGTCGCAGCCAACACCATGTGCTCAAACGCGATCCCGAAATCGTTAAAACACCAACCCGGCGACGCAGCCTGATCAGCCAGACCAACGATCATAACTGGAGCCGATGCTGCCCACTCCTGTTTTGCTAGTTTCTTTATGGTCTCCTTGTTCTCGACGACGATGAAATGCCATGGCTGTCTATTACTGGCTGAGGGCGCGATTCTTGCGGCCTCAAGTATCTTTAATATCTGCCCCTTTGGCACTGGAGCATCTTTGTATTTACGGATACTTCTTCTTTTTTCTATTACTTCTTCGAACTTCAAAACGATCTCCATGATGAGACAGTGAGGGGATATTATAAAGACAATCTTCTACAAACAAGATATCGTACAACGGAACCAATTTGAACCGGTTGAAGTGAGGATAAAATATTTAGTTCACTTTGAATGGTCACTCGGTCCCACAAGAATAAGAAGCGTTAATTAATCATCGTTTTCTTTGTCACTGGATTATTAATGTCATTTACACTAAAAATTGGTGAAAAAGCTCCAGACTTTGAGCTACCATCAACAGACGGAAAAACCTATAAATTATCTGAC
>CAYUTB010000225.1:0-2545 GCA_964447425.1 uncultured Candidatus Bathyarchaeia archaeon | reverse complement strand
GCTGTTCTGGGGCTGGTTTTACGGTTGTAAGACGTGTTTCGGTTGGGATGGGTTGACCTCCTCCCCCCTTTTACAGTAAATCTATATGATACAACATTCTACTCCCTATTGAATGACTCACCAGTTCTCCTCGATAATAAATAAAGAGAATAACCTCTTTGTTGCTTTCTGCCCCGAGCTGGACCTAGCAAGTCAGGGTGAGACGATCGAGGAGGCATTGAGGAACCTCAAGGAAGCCATCGAGTTGTATCTTGAGGATGAAGATGTAGACTTTTTTCCCAACAATTTCACTCTGTTGATGCTTAGATAACTCGATCTATTTCAGTTACTTTATCGAAGTCTCTATCGAAGCTGTATATTTGGTTGATTTTGTTTTCCTGCATCAAGAGGTACGCTATTGTGTCATTGAATCCGAGGTTAATTATCTGGGACAGGACTGACGCTGATTTTACGTGCTCTTCCGAAACTGAAAGTATTGATAGACCCTGTATGTTTATTATTGATAAAATCGCTCTAGATGCCTTCTCTTGCCCCATCCGAGCCTCCAGTATGTTTGCTATCTCAGAGATATGAACCGTGGATGTAGCCACCAGCTCTGTCCTGATGGCTTCGAGTATCTTTTTAGCGGATTCCTTTATCTCCACTTCATATGGCTCTAAAGGTCTTCTAGATTCTAGGATCGCGTGGATGAAGACATTGGTGTCTATGAAACGCTTTATGGTGTTTCACCCGTAAGGAGTTCTTTCTTTACGCTCTTCCAGTCTCGTAGATCGGATTTGAGGTCAACGGGCATTGAGTCGAAGAACTCTGTGATATCCTGTATCTTTATTGGCGTGATGATGATTTCTTCTCCCCTCTGTGTGATTATCACTTTGTCATTTGATTTGAGGTGTTTTTTACGCCACTCTGCGGGGAGGCTGACTCTTCCCTGAGTATCTACTGTCCGCTCCTCTACAATCATTTTATTCCCCAATATGAAGTGAATTTCCCATAGATATAAAGAATTCCCATTAAATAAATAAAAATGGGGGGATTACTTGACTCGTTTTGCGACTGGTCTCATCCAGAGGGGCACATCGAGCCTTACTGCCTCTGCTGGGCAGTCCATCATGCATGCTCCGCAGTGCCAGCACTCATCAGGATAAGCTACCACTGGTCCGTCGTCGCCTTCTCTGAGGCAGTCTCCTGGGCATATCTCGACGCATTTGAAGCAGCTGATGCAGTTATCGTTGAATACGGGTGGCATCTAGGCGACCTCCTTTGGCGGGTACAATACCTTAATTGGTTCCGGTCTGAATGATGCTTCCCCGTTTTCTAGTTTGCCTAGGAACCAGATTCCGCTCTTGTATTGGTCTGGTTCGAATGCTGCTTTGACCATGAGGATTCCTACGTCGATGAGGTTCATCACCTCGTTGCACCTTACTAGCTCGTGGGGGTCGGTTGCCTTCATCTTTACCTCTTTGAGCTTTCCTAGTATGTCCAGCGTGTTCTGGAGTCCTATGGTGCTCATCTTGTCGTGTTTGCCCGGTGGGTTGAAGCCTGCGACGTATTTCTTGTACTCCTCCATGATCTGGTTGAGCTCGGTGTTGACCTCCTGCCAACTTGGACCATCATCTGTCTTGCTGGGGGATAATACCCTCATCTCCTCAAACACTATCTGTGCCTCATCTGGTTTGGGTTCCTTGACTTTCTTAATGTACTCCGCTGCCTTCTCACCTGATCTCCAGCCGAGTACAGTGTATGTTGGAGCGGCTACTTCTCCTACGAACTGAACTGGACTGCATGCGAATAATCCCTCTAGGCTGGTCTTGCAGTCTATGTCGATGTAGGGTGCGAGGAATCCCCCTGTGGGTCTTCCGGGTTCTTCGAGTTCTAGTTCGATCATGTGGGTTCTGAAGTCTATGTCAAGGTCTTTCATGATCTCTCTGAGTCCCCAGCAGAGCCCCTCGTTGCCATACGCCCATAACGCGTACTGGACTTCCTCCTCTGAGGCGTCTGTCCAGTCGAGGTAGAAGGGGGTCTTGCCCTCCGCAACGCTGTCCTCAACGTTCTGACGATACTTCCTCATGGGCTCCATTGCAGCCGGATGCTTGATAATGACCTCACGCTCAGCGTTTACCAGTCTGCCAGCTGGGTAGCAGGTGGTTGCGGCTGGGCTGCTTCTCATTATGTTTCTCCAGTACTGGAAACCGTTATGTTGTGTTTTTCCTGCTTGGAGGATGAATACCTCTGCTCCTGCCCTGATCGCCATGGCTTCTCCGTCGCCTGTGATGTAGGGTGGGCTCTGACTGTTGAACCAGTTCCCGTTGCGGGGCTTGAAGAGGCGCCACTGGTCCATGCCCGTTGCCATTATGACTGCCTTTGCTTGGAATACGTGGAACTCACCTGTTCTCATGTTGACCCCGGTGGCTCCGATTACTTTACCGTCTTTGGTGAGTAGTCCGGTTCCGGCTACCCGGTTATAAATCTCTACGCCTCTTTTCTCGCATTGTTCTGTGAGGCGGTGTTTGATGTCTCTTCCATCGTAGTTGAGGGTGTCCCACTC
>CAYUTB010000224.1:0-2582 GCA_964447425.1 uncultured Candidatus Bathyarchaeia archaeon | reverse complement strand
GATCATACAATCTGATGCCTCATTCATCTATTGGCGTAGACAATAGGCAGCTATCAGCGTTATCAATAAGCAGCTTAAGCTCAGCATAGAACTCATCTGGCGTTCTCTGCCCTATTATTTGCCCAATGGGTCTACCCTCACAGTAAACAACGAATGTTGGTGTGCTTCTTACACCGTTTCGTATGGCGAACACACGGTTTTCCTTGCGGTCGAGAAGATTCATGCGGGTGAATTTCACTGTGTCACCGAATCTATTGGGCAGTGACTCATATATTGGCTTCATCTCTACACAGACCACGCATTTATGGTGCCAGTACTCGACTACTACTGGTCGTTTTTCCTGCTCCACAATGGTCTTCCAGTCATCTGCTTGAATATCCGTTATGTTGGGCATAAATTATCACAAGTAAATGAAGGGTTGAAGAATATTATAGTATTCACTGGAGCTGTTTGAAGCTCAGTGACTTGTCGCTGATGACCATCTCATACAACTGGTTTGGATAAGGTCTCATGTTGAGGCTCTCAAGTTCCTCGCCTGTTAGGATCAATGTGAGTTTACGCTGCTCATATGTGGTCTCTTGGGTTCCCGGAAGTATACCTTGGAAGCTCTTTGTAACCTGCACCACCATCTGGTTGATCTCCTCGGGGATATCCGGGTTACTCATCATAACCATGGGTGGTTTGCTTCGTACCTCAACGAACTCGAACTGGAATGCCTCTCGGTTTTCGGGGTCTTTTACAGCTCGAATCGATTGTACTCTTAGCTTTATTCTACTGCTTATCATTGCGTTAGTTAGAGGAACACAGGGTATGGGAAATAGGTATCGGTTACAGTGTTTTCAGAAAATCTGCTATCAGACCAGCCACTGAAACAGTCTCATAGATGGACTCAACCGTGTCCGTAGCTACGATCCTATCGGCTCCTGCGTTTTTTAGTTTCTCATTTGCTCCCGGTACTGGTAATGCGTGGGTGCATACTGCCGCGACTTTTCCGGCTCCTTGCTCCTTCAATCCCTCAATAGCGCGAGCCATTGTACCCCCGCTACTAATAATGTCATCAAATATCACGACATTCCTGCCTTTCAGGTCGAGATCCTTCACGATCATAGTAGTCTTACCCGTATACCGGTCTCTGATCTTCTCAAAGAACGCAAAGCCTCCACCCATCACCTTGCTCACACTACTCACAAGGTCTCTTCTGCCAATATCCGGTGAGAGACTGTATGCCCCATCGTAGCTGTTCTTTTTCATATAATCAGCCAAGACGAATATCGCTGTGAGGTTATGGATACGCATCTTGTGTTTAGGCTTCAATACCTCAAGGGATTCCTCTCCATGCACGTCTATTAGAATAGTGTCGTTCACACCTGCAGCCTCAAGGAGATCCAAGACAATATCAAAACTCAGCGCCTCGCCCTCAAGGAACCGTTTATCCTGACGAGCATAAGCCATGTATGGCAAGACCACTATTATTCTCTTGGCTCCCAGATCCTGCGCTGTGCGAGCCATGAATAATAGCTGCATAATCTTGCGATCAGGCTCAGGCGCGGTGGTCTGAACCAGTACAACGGTCTCACCTTTAAGATCCGAAGGCAGTTTTACGTAGCTTTCGCCATCGGGAAATATCCTGTTGCTGATAAAAACGGGTTCTTGCCCGAGATTATGTGCGATGGCTTCTCCAAGGGTGTTAGATGCGGGTCCCGGGATGATGATCATATCGCTGAGTATTATAGGGTTCAGGTAATTAAGGCAAACGAATTAGTAGACGGTTATAAGGTAGAGTATTCCAGCCGCCAAGACAGCTGCCCCCCACGCATAGCGGTTCCATTTTATGATCTTTGCACCATCAAAGACACCGAAGGGGATCAGGTTGAAGAGCGCGAGGCTGGCGTTGATGTTCATCCCGATGAGGGCTAGAAGGTTTACCATGGGGTTCCCCGTAATGAGAGCCACAAGGAAGTAGATCATGCCCATACCTATATTGGTAGCAGGTCCAGCTATGCTCACCTTTCCATAGTGATCCCAGCTAGCTATGTTTCCGATCATCACCGCACCCGGTGCGATAATCTTGAACGGCGAAATCAGCGAAAGCAACGTCAGCATTATTCCCTGCTGGCTTATCTTGAACTCCGCCCAGTAGCCTAATCGCTGAGCCATGAACTTATGGGCGAGCTCATGGAGTATGAAGGCGAGCCCATAGATTAGCAAGGCTCCGACTAAAAACAAGGGACCCTGCTGCATTAGAATTCTCCAAGTGCTAGAGAAAAGAATCAAGATGATGATACCCAACCCAATAGCTAGGTCTCTTATCTCGTTCTTACCGAATATTCCCAATGTTCTTGCTCTTTGAGGCGGAGAATAACTGTATCCTGTAGCTGTGAATCCCGTGCGACCTGTGGTGCTTCTATTGTACTGGTAGTCTCCTGTGCAGTTGTGCATCTCCGGGAGTCTGTGATCGGAACAGAAGTAGCCTCCGCAGTATTTGCATCTAAAGGGCATGTACTCTTCTTTGCCGCAGTAGTCGCATTGAACCATCTAAATTATCGGTCAAAGTAACGTATCGTGAGTTATATATGATACGG
>CAYUTB010000223.1:0-2601 GCA_964447425.1 uncultured Candidatus Bathyarchaeia archaeon | reverse complement strand
TGATAAGGTTCTCGATGGTGATGGGTTTACCCTTTGGGTCTCCGATCTTGAACCATGGAAGATGCTCGGTGATGGGGTCATAGAGGTTGAGCTTGCCCCTGTCTCTGAGCTGCATTATGGCGGTGCTTGTGAATAGTTTGGTGATGGATGCGATCCTGTAGATGGACTCGGAAGACGCCTCGACACAGTTCTCGGTGTCTGCGTAGCCGAATCCCCTGCTCCACACTATCTCCTGATCCTTTACCACAGCCACGCTGATCCCCGGCTGTCCACTGTACGCCATCTGGCTCATGGTCCAGCTCTCGAAGACCCTTATGCCTGATGCTACTTTTTCGTCCAGAATACTCATAACAGAAACAGTGGCGGTTGATTATTTCAGGTTAAGCATCTATGGTGAATCACTCGTCTTCTAATACCAGTTTTCTGGATTCCCAGTCCCAGCTCCACTTGGTGAAATTCTGTAGTACATCCATTCCGAGTAAGCTTACTACTTTGTGACGGGGCTCTGGGCTGTGTCTGCTAGGTGGAGGTAATATCTGAAAATCAGTGAAATGAAGTCTCCTTAATGTGGGAGGGTCGTCTTCTATATCGCTTATAGGGAGATATGTTTCTGCTTGACCCAGAATTTTTGGGTTTATTCGTCCTGCAGCGGTCTCGGTACCCTCATTTGCATCCGGTAGCCTAGTGTGTGGTATGCCAAAATAGTAGACATGGTCTCGCAGCAAACATGAACAGGTTGCCCCAGTATCGATTAGAAAAGTTAGACCAAATGGTGCAAGTATTCCTGGGTAACTGAATAAACCGTTAACCGTTGCATGAACGCCGTTTAACTCAGCTATAAGGCGCATCTGAGACGCCTAGTATAGGTAGTTGCAGGGCTTTTCTGTGAGGTATTCTATTACGAAGTCAGATAGATTACCTATGTTTTCCAGTTTTGCCCTGAGTTCTTCTATGGATTTCCCATTTGCGACTACCTGCAGGTTTTTTACTGCTATGTATCTATCCCCATGTTTTTCGAAAAGTGTCTTGTAGTTGTCCTTTATCCAGTTGTGGTCGTTTGTGTATCTGGAGAGTTTTTCCATCAATTCTTCTTCATGTTCCATTTTTTCGATTAGCATTGACACTTTCACCTCCGCCTACTAGTTTATACTCAAAGCTGAATATAAAACCTAATGTTTTAGGTTTGAGGTCCTTCAACCCATAATTATTATGTGATGTTTATTGATAAATAATATGATTATGTGTCGTATCTTGGCTCGCCGAACTTGGTGATATCCATCACCTCTACGCTGTGTCCTTCCGGGTCTTGTAGGATGGCGCATTTTCCGCATCTGATGTCGAATGGCTCGACGAGAACCTTGCAGCCTCTGTGTTTGTACTCTTCGACGAAGGATAGTACATCATCTACCTGATAGCTGATGTTGGGGTCAGGGAGAGACTCATTACAGTGCAGCACGAGTTCGGTGTCGTTGCCCGGAAACAGGAGCCCGATCATCTGGTTCTCCTTGTCTGTCCAGCCCAGTCTGAGCCCCATCACCTCAACGTAGAACTCGGCTGTATTCTCCAAGTCCTTGACCCTGAGCAACACTGCGTCTATCTTCTTCAGACCCATGAAAAATAGTGGGCTTTGTTGAGATAAAAAATGGGCTACTTCTTGTAGCGCCCATAGAGCTCAACGGCTCTACCCACAGCGTTGTATGAAGCCAGAGGCGCCTCGCTGCTGACGGTGCAGCCCCCAGCCAAGATGAAGCCACCGTCCTCGCCGGCGGATTCTATGGCTTGTTTTGCCTCAGCCATTATGCCTTCAGGTGGACCCATGAGTGTTTTCTTGTGGTCGAGTCCTGCTGCGATGCAGAACTTGTCCCGGTAGACCTGTTTTGCTTCGGCTGCTGTGACGAAGTTGTGGTCCCACCAGTTGATGATGTTCACTGGGTATTGTTTGAACCAGCCGCTTGTCATGAGGGCTCCGTTTTTCTCGGGGTTCTCATGGGTTGTGTTGCAGATGTGGAGCATCTGGATGGGCGCGTCCACGCTGTTGAGTGCGTCTCGGTCTAGTCTGAGGGTGATCTCATCCAGCTGTTCTCTTGTGAATCTGCTCCAGTAATCGCCCCTGCCGGCTATGCCGTAGAAGAAGCCGTGGCAGCCCTCCGCGACCGCCGCCTTCATGAACTCCTTGTTGGACTCGTTGATGATCTCCAGCCCCTTCATGACCGCATCCGGGTGCTCGGCTAGGTGCTTGTGGAAGGTCTCGGGGTCAGACACCCCGTGCAGGGCCTGAGTGACGGCGCTGCTGATGCTATAGATAAAGGGCATCCCCTGTGCCTCGGAGGCGAGCACCTGTACGCAGCGCAGGTTCTCCCGTTGCTCCTTCCAAGGGTCCAGCACCCAGAGGCGTTCCCAGTCCTCTGGATCGTTGACCAGTTGGCTGCGCTGAGTATCCTTTCCATCGTTGTTTCTGAACTCGAATTCGCTGCCCCAGCGATCTGCCATAGACCTGTAGAATGGGGTAACCTTAAGCAAATCCATCTTGTAGTCGAGGGCTCTGAGCAACGCCATATGCGCCTTAGCCTGATGCTCACCGTTTCTGTTTGCTAGCTCCCA
>CAYUTB010000222.1:0-2606 GCA_964447425.1 uncultured Candidatus Bathyarchaeia archaeon | reverse complement strand
GAGTAGTGCAAAGAGGGTAATCACCTTTCATCATCTTTTTTAACCGTCATTCCTCAAAACATGTAGAATGGTGGAAAAGAGAAACCCTCTGCTTTACATTGGTTTGGTGCTGGTGGCGGTTTTCGCTGGGTACTTCATATATGATAATTTCATCGCCTCAAAACCAGTTGGCACAGTAGGGATCGCTGAGGGTAACCTGTTGCTTGATCAGACGATTCCAAGTGTTGATGGTGGTGAGGCTATCTCTTTCAGTGATTACCGTGGAAAGGTGCTGGTGATCGACTTCTTGGCTCCTTGGTGTGGTCCATGTAAGGATCAGGTAGATGTCTTGGCTGAGATTGCGTCGATAAACGGAGTTGAGGTTATCAGCATAAACATCGACCGTAAATATGATATGCAGTCTCTTCAAGCATTTGCGGATGAAGAAGGCATCAAATGGTTTTTCGGGCACAATCCAACATCTGCCATTGACTTTGAGGTTGCTGGCATACCCACTGTGCTTGTCGTGGATAAGAACGGGTTAATTGTCCACAGGGGATACTTTACTACAATTCAAGAGTTTGATGTGATACTGCCTAAACTGCTGGGATAAAGATGGAGTTTGCAAGCCTCAGCCTAGCATTCAGCGCCGGGTTACTGGCTGTATTGGCGCCGTGCGCGTTACCTATGCTCCCGAGTTTTGTCTCATATTATATGAATGCCGAGGAAAACAGGGGTCTGGGGTCTGCGCTTACATTCGGGGTCATCACTGTTGCCGGGTTTCTCTCTGTGTTTCTCGTGATCGGTGTATTACCGAGCTTTGCGATAAACTCACTAGCCAGTAAGATCGCTTTAATCACGCCATCTATCGGGGTCATATTGATTATACTTGGATTGGGGCATCTCTTCAGTGACTTTTTCTATAATATACCCATCATAAAGACAGCTGCTCCGAAAGGAACAGGGATTCGCGCATTTTACCTGTACGGGGTAGGTTATGGGGCGGCTTCGATGGCTTGCAGTTTCCCGGTGTTCGTGTTGCTGGTTCTTCAATCAGCCACCGCGGGTGGTATTGCGTCAATCTTGTTCATGTTTCTAGCCTATGGGTTGGGCGCGGCGACGATAATTGTCCCTCTCAGCGTAGCCTTGACTTTTAGCAGGGAGGTCATATATCAGAGGTTGATGGCTGTGCTTCCCCATATGAAAAAGATTAACGCAATCATACTCATCTTGGCTGGTATCTATATGATCTATTATGGTTTAACCTAAAACATATACCCGCATCTGTCAACAGGTATTCATGGTCAAGATTGTTCTCGTTGGAGCAGGCAGCAGTGTATTCGGGTATAACAGTGTTCTCGACGCCGTTAACATCCCCTCTCTGAACGGTGCAGAGCTTATGCTTCATGACATCGATGAGACGAGGCTAAACGCCATGAGTGGACTCGCGTGTAAGATGAACGATGAGACCGGTGCCAATCTTGAGGTCAATCATGTTGTTGATCAGGAGGAGGCTCTCAGGGACGCGGATTTTGTGTTACTGTCTATCGAGGTGGAGCGCATGAAGCGTTGGAGGCAGGATTGGGAGATACCGTTCAAGCATGGCATCAAGCAGGTGATAGGGGAGAACGGTGGACCCGGTGGCTTGTTCCATACATGGAGAAACCTTCCACCGGTTCTTGATATAGCTTATACGATGGAGGAGGTCTGCCCAGATGCTTGGCTCCTCAACTACACTAACCCTGTTCCACGGCTCTGCTTGGCTATTGATCGTTATACTGATATCAAAGCCGCTGGGCTCTGCCACGAAGTTGAACATCAGCTGCAACGGCTCGCACAGCTGATGGGGATACCCACAGCGATACTTGACCCGGTATCCGCTGGGCTAAACCACTTCAGCTGGTACAAGGAGCTACGGCTCAAGGACGGAACAGACGCATACCCCATGCTGGATGAGGCGCTCAAGAAGGCGAAGGGCTTCCAGCCGCTATGCAGGGCGATGTACAGGCAATTCGGATTATACCCTTCAACAGATGATAACCATCTGGGTGAGTATCTCGCATACTCGTGGGAGGTTACCCCTGAGAAAGTCAGGGGACTGAACTGGATCAACAGGTGCGATGAGGAGGGTCAACATAACTGGGAGCGCATTAATAGGTTGATCGAAGGAAAAGAGCCGTTGGCTGTAAAGGGAAAACTCTCCGGTGAACGAGCCATGCATATTATCGCGGGGATAATAGGCAACAGCAACCAATTGGAGCTGCAGGTGAACATGCCCAACACGGGGCAGGTATCCAACCTCATCAAGGACGCCATAGTCGAGACCCCGGCGATCATCAACAAGGGCGGCATACACCCTATACAGGTTGGTGAGATGCCTGAGGGATTAGCCGCGTTATGCAATATACAGATCATGGTTCAGAGCCTAGTCGTGGAGGCAGGCGTATCAGGCAACATGGGTAAGGCGAAACAGGCGCTCCTCGTTGACCCGGTGGTGAATGATCAGGAGAAGGCGTTAGCTGCCTTCGATGAGTTGATGAGGGTTCACAGCGAATTATTACCTCAGTTTGAGGTGGAGTAGATGCGCATAGTATTAGGCGCATCCTGATGACAAGCCCGTGTCATGA
>CAYUTB010000221.1:0-2611 GCA_964447425.1 uncultured Candidatus Bathyarchaeia archaeon | reverse complement strand
TTCTCACACGCTCTCAGAGATATGCTGTAAATAAACCCAGGCAGTAAAAACTCAAGTCACAACTCTGGAACATAGGGAGACCTGAGGCTACCCTACTATCCAAACAGGATCTACACGCGCGCGGTCCGAGTTTCTGAGCTATTTCATATTACCCCTAAGAATAATATTACAGTATGAGGTCATCGTTAAGCCGGTTAAAGATCAACCAGAACCTTAAAATCGGGTTACTACTCGGCGTTCTTCAATTCATAGTATACTTCTCCGGATACGATCACCTGCTCAGAGTAGGACCATTTGTAGCCCACCACTTCATCGAGCTGCCCGCCTTCTATATCCTTGGCATGGGGTTCTCCGAGGTATTCCACGACCTAGAGTGGACCTCAATCAACTCGCAGATAGCTAACCTGATTATCTTTGTTTCAAACATTCTCTTAACCACCATTGGGTTAGGCGCGGTAAGCATAGCAGCAGCCTTCATCGTGTCATCTCCCTACCTGGTTGGTTTCTATTATCACCATATAATCACATTAAGAAAAGCATCCGCTGAAAAGACTTGATCACAAAAACTGGGGCATTACTGGAAGAATAGGGCATTCACTATCCTTACTCAACGAAGCCGAATTATTTGGGTCCTTATTTTCCCATCATAAACAAAGCCATCTCAACGTCAGCCAGTCTATAAGTACAGCCTTATCCATCAACAATAGAGACAATCCTTCTCATTAATAGGACTTAGATCCAAGTTTTTTTGATATGATAATGTGAGCGCCAAGTGTCACACTAGAGGAATGGTATTATAATAATTAACCAAATGTACATGTATGCAGAGTAGAACTGTGCTTCTTCTAACACTAATCCTTCTATCTAATATTGGAATACTGCAAGGTCAACCTGATGTTGTATCTGATGTAATTATAGAAACTCATGGAGGTGCCGAGGTTGAATGGGTTAGAAATCCTACTCATGGAGGCGAAGAAGCTATACGGATGTATTTTACATCAGAAAGTAAACACGCTATCGTAAAGGTACCATACAATAAACCCTTATCCTCACTAGGCTCTGTGCATTTTACTGTCAAGTATACTCATTCTCGACCACGATTTGCTATCATATTAGATCTTAATGACGATACGGTGGCTGATACTATGCTGTTAAGCGATTATGCGGTGGATGGAAATGATCAATGGGTGCAATTGTGGGGTGGTTCAAGGTGGGGGTGGGATGAGACTGATTATCCTCTTTCAAGCTATGGTGGTCCATGGCAGGAATTATCCAACTATGTGAATCAGTATCCAGATGCAACTGTTACTGAGTTAGGTATTGTTGCTGAGTATTGGGCTTTCGAACCTAAGGGAATAGGTGAGTCTCTGTATGTTGACGGAGTAGAAATTAATGATGTATACTATGATTTTGAGTCATCAGGAGTAGTAGAGACTCCTCTGCCTGAAGTACCAGATTCAGATGTATCGTTAAGCCTTCAACCAGAAATCATAATGTGTCCTGTGTTTGATGAAGAGAATGTTAAGGTGGCTATAATTGCTAATCTTTATGTTTCGAATGTAGTAAACTTATACAGGTTTACGTGGGATACCGAATATGATTCTGAATATTTGGAATATTGGGATGTTAGGCTTAGCCCTGAGGTAGCCCAGATAACAGGTGGATCTCATAGAAGCAGCAGTACTCTTACCTTTGCACGAAACTCTTTCACGGGTTCAGGGATATTACTTCAATTCTATTTTTTACCAAAGATGGTTAGTGAGTCTGAGTTTAAGGTATACAATATTTACCTATACGATAGCTCGGATAATCTAATTGGTACTGGCAGGAGTTCCTGTGAGGTTCAAATTATTCCATTGGCTGAATGGGTTGATGGTGATTATGAGGAATTATCAGAGGCGTATCTTAGTGTGGCAGAGCAATATAGTGAACTCCAATCTGATTTTACTAGTTTGAATTCATCTTATACTGAATTAGAGACAGCGAATCAAGATCTGACATCTCTCAACGAGCAGCTAGAAAGCCAAATTGACGCTATAGAATTAAATGTGGAGAATCTAACGAGTCAAGTTGAAGAGCTTCAGAATGAAATAGATACATTGAAGAGCCAACAGATACCGGGATTCCCACTAACTACATTAATAATTGGTGTTCTTGCTGCTATGTTCTTTGCTTACATGAGAATAGGTGAGTCAAGGACTTAGATCTAATGATTCAATCAGATACCTATATTTCCAAACAAACCAAACTGCGCGCCTGCGTGTTGAAGAGATGAAATAGGTTTCCGTCCAGATTATGTTGGGGGTGGTTGGCTAGTCCTATATTATGCTAGTCCTTGAGACCTAGAATGCGCGAGAGTTCAATGTGCCTTAACTTCAATAGGTTTGTATGGGGCGTAATTGGGAAGACATTAAGCAGTAAGGGTTCTTGTATGATTGATATTTGTCCTATATATCAAAATTGGCGCGTACGCGTTGAGCCTCAACAAAATAATTATGCCAGTAGCCTTGTTTTCCTCTAAAATAAATATTATTTTATGCAGTTTTTATACCAAACAATGCCTTCTTGAAACACTCATCCATCGTCTGGTTATTACAGTAGAAGATATAAC
>CAYUTB010000220.1:0-2630 GCA_964447425.1 uncultured Candidatus Bathyarchaeia archaeon | reverse complement strand
TTTGGTCCGTGATCTCCAAACCCACTGGGACTCCTGCTATGGTCAGCTGTTCTCTTAAACCATAGTTTGCCTGCACAAGTACCCCCACAGTGTACCCATCAACCAGCCTCGAGGCGGAGCCTATTCCCCCCTTGAACTGATGACACATCATACCGGTGCCCCCTCCCACATTACCCTCCTCCACTAGTCCACTCTTTGCATCATCCAGCGCCTTGAAAACATGCTCTTTCTTCACATGGAACCCGTTGATATCGTTCAGGCGGCCATCCCATGTCTCAGCAACCACCGGTAACGACCAGGAGAGCTCCCGGTAGGCTGAGTTCTTCCTCTTCTGTTGGTTCATCCACTCGATTACAGCGTCATGGACAACCCCCACACTATGAGTGTTTGTGATCAGTACTGGTCCCTCTAGGAAACCGGATTCCTCAACCCAAGTTGTGCCCGTCATCTCACCGTTCCCATTCAGGCTAAACCAGCCAGCGAAGACGGGGTCAAATCCACTCCTAGACATGATGGCAGTGACACCTGTCCTAGCCGCAACTGATCCGGTTCCCTTATTGATTGTGCTATGACCCACTGCAACGCCTACTACATCTGTTATAGCGTTAAGTAGTCCCGGGGACCCTCTGAATGGTATTCCCAGATCTCTCGCCCGCGTACCTGTTGTCATATTCTCTCTTCGTATTCTTCTTTATCCAATTATATCTATATACTGCCCATCGAAAAGGCACCTTGCTCCTGGCATTCCGGATCATAGAATTGAGGCGTGAAGATAATTACAGATGCTTGTCTTATTATTACCAGCTTTATCCGATTATCCAGTTACTTGATGTTATAGATAGAAATATGTTAAGATGGGTGATTATAGAAAAATATGAGCGACAGAAAAAAATAGAAGTCATTGAATTTTTTTCTATTTATCAGGTCATAATAAGTAGGATGCGCTACAGCATCGAGTGATTATGGGAACAGAATTAGAATACTAACTACGGGTCGACTTTCTTTAAATTCGAATACGATAATTTTTCAGGCATCTTGGAGGCATATAACACAAATTATATCCAACACGAAGAAAGCGGATATAGAAACATCCTAGACTCTGCCTTGGACTCAGTCTTCGTAATCCACGGCGACTCCTATGTCTACGTAAACAAACAAGGCGCGAGTCTGCTAGGATATGATGCCCCCAAGGAGCTTATCGGAAAAAGTATGTTTGAGCATACCCATGTTGATGATCAAGAGCTAGTGAGAGAAAGAGCCATTGCCCGACAGAGGGGTGAAAACGTGTCATCGAGATACGAGATCACCCTCATAAAAAAGAATGGAGAAGAGTTCCCCGCCGAGGTGCATGTATCCTACCTTGAATATGAGGGAAAGCCATGCAGCCTGAGCTATGTACGGAGTATAACAGAGAGGAAAAGGCATGAGGACCGTCTCCACGTATTACACTTATTCACCGCCCAGATGGCCTCATCAAACAACCTCGATGAAGTAGAAACCATAACATACGAGGCATTAACCCAAGTTCTAGGGTTAAACCGGGGAAGCCTCGGACTAGTAAAGGACGATGTATTGACCCATCTTTACAGGTGGCATATGAACATAAAACATCCCTACACTATGCCCCTGGACGGCCCGGGGATTACTATTCGGGCTGTAAACACAGGGAAGACCCAGCTCGTCCATGATGTCATAGAGGACCCTGATTACGTTATGGGTGGAGAGAAGGAATTAGCTACTAGATCGGAGCTAGCTGTGCCTATAATGAACCGAGACCGAGTTATCGGGGTCATCAATCTTGAAAATAAGGAGCCTAACGCTTTCTCAGTGAACGAGGTTAAGATCGTTGAGATATTGGCGGTTCACATCGGAACCGCTATTGAGCGCATGGAAAATAGCCGTGAGCTAGCTAGGATTAGGCTGGCTAGGGATCGGGAGCTGTTTGAGAGCTTCAAGTGGTTTTCCAGCATGATCCAGCATGATCTCAGAGGCCCCTTATCAACCATCAATAACTCAGTGTATCTAATAGAGAAGAATCCACGTTCCCTTGAGAAACCAATTCGCCTTATCAAGACCAGTTTAGATGTGCTGGGTTCCATCCTTGAGGACTGGAGCCAGAAGATCTACTCTCACTCCATTCACAGGAAAAAAACTAACATAAATAACCTGATCCAGAACGCCGTTGAATCAATAATCATCCCCGAGAACATATCGATAAGACGGGAAATCTCCATAAGAAAGCTGTATAACATAGATGATCACGCTATTCTCCGTGTTCTTAATAACCTAATCAAGAACGCAGTCGAGGCGATGCCTGATGGAGGAGAGCTCTCAATAAATGCGGGGATACTGGACGAGCACCTTGTCCTGAGCGTCACAGATGAGGGACCGGGGATTGAGGATGAGATCCTTCATAACATCTTTTCCCCCTTCCACACCAGTAAGGAACATGGGACAGGACTTGGTCTCGCCTACTGTAAACAGGCGGTTGAGGCTCATGGAGGGCAGATCACATTCAAATCGGAACCGGGAAAAGGTGCCACGTTCACCGTTCGGATACCCCTCCAATAGAATATCTATGCTACTTGGTTGAGTCAGAACCTATTAGTTTGTGATTTCTCTGAGCACAT
>CAYUTB010000219.1:0-2639 GCA_964447425.1 uncultured Candidatus Bathyarchaeia archaeon | reverse complement strand
AGCTTCCAAGGCGTAAAATCAACCATGCCCGGCGGACCACCCCTTATCCTCATCAAGGGTGAGAAGGGATTCGTTATGTGTGGATACCTCAGCGCAGAAGTAGCTGAGAGAGTAGGACTCGCAGCAGCCATTGTGAGTGGGGTAAAATCCTTCGAGGATGTATTGAACGCCGAGATCAAGGTCGCGACCAGTAAAGCGAAAGAGCTAGGCGTACAGCCTGGAATGATCGTAAAAGAAGTAATAAGTAAACTAGGCTAGGCGCAAGCGTCTATCAACGCCAACACTTTTTCCTTAGCGCCACTCATCGTGTTCTTACCATGCGATAATAGCAAAACATCGAAATCATAATTCTCCAATATTTTGAGGTTCTCTCTAGCTGCCTCTGCGTCATCACAGTATTTCTCAGGCGGAGCCTCAATGTTACCATCGCTGTCTCCAAAAATAGAGTCACCCGCTATCAAAGCCTTATACTTGTGCAGAAAAAGACAGAGATTTCCCTCACTGTGACCCGGAATACGGATTATCTCTATGTTCCCGCATGCACCGATAATATCCCCAGTGTCCAGCGTGATATCAGCCGGTACCCCTGTACGGGTCTCAAGCTTAACCTCATCCCCATCCCCTATCACGACCTCGGCGTCGGTAAGCTTCTTGACTTGTGGAAGATTGTTGATATGATCCCCGTGTGCGTGGGTGATGATTATCATCTTGATGTCCTCCCATGTTTTTCCCATGGAGTCTAGCTCAGCTTGAATATTCTCATGGCACTCAGGCGTAAATCCAACATCTATCAAAATTAACCCTCCATCACACTCAAGAATATACACCTCAGTGTCAAGCCCATCAGCGTCAGCGATCCTAACCGCATGCAACCCAGGTAAAACCTCAACCAACTTAATCACCGGATAAAAGAACCGATCACATATAGATTATTCCTCGACCTCAAAGACCTTCCTGCTGGAAGTATGCCCTGAGACGAGGAAAACCTGTCTACCAAAATGATTCTTCAACAACTTGATCACAGCCTTGTTTGCCTTCCCTTTACTGGCTGGCGCCTTCACGTGAACAATAAGATGTTCTTCATCTATCTTGTCGATGCTTTCCTCCCTCTGATTTGGCTTTACATCGACTGTGATATACATTGAAATGAAAATGGTGTATGAGCTAAAAAATTTAGCTGGATAGTTTCTTAAGAGAATCTGCGTCAAGGGTTTCCTTGATAGCTAAGACTGTCTCATTTGGGAAATCATTCATCAAACTGGTAAGAACCTCTGACGCGATATATTTCCTGAATCCTTTCTCATCGAGACCTTTCTTATACTTTCTACGCATTCCACCCTTGCAGGTCTCTTCTTCATAATCAAGAATACTATCATCGCACATGGCGTTGAGGAAGTTAATTATGGAAGCCCTGCTCACTGATTTACCGGCGCCGAGCCTGTTATTTGTGGCATCATATACCTCTCGGCTGGTCATTCCATCTCCGTTATGAGCCCATACTAGCTTCATAGCTTCGATCTGGTAATCGCGTAGAACCTTTTCTAATCCATCTTTTGTTGGGTCTATTACTAAAGGCAAATTATTCACCTGAATGCCCAGTATGGACTTGTGATCGAATATAAGTCTTAGCAGTATATTTCAAATACTAGAAACTCATCGACTCAGCACATGTTTCTCCAGCACATAACAGGTCAGTTCCCCGGTTAAGACCGTCAAATCATCCACTTTGACCTCAACATGAACAAGCCGCTTATTCTTAACCTCCTCAATTACATCTGCCTTGGCTACCATGATGTCACCCCGCTTAACTGGCGCGGTAAACCTGACACTGGCTCCACCAATAACCACGTTGGGGTCATTTACGGCGAGCATCGAAGCATAGTCAGCCAAACCAAAAGCGAACCCACCATGAGCCAATCCTTTCTCATCGACGATCATGTTCTCCGTGACCACAAGCTGCACAGTCGCGGATTTACCATCAACCAACTCGATGGGGGTCCCTAGTAGAGTCCTGTCTGCTAAAAGATGTGTCTTAATCTCCATACAGAAATGATGCATCAACCTGTTTTTGTGGTTTACCCCTTATCTCAATAATGTTAAATCCATAAATCGTACCCATTCTGATGAAATGAAGCTAGTAACCTACCACAAAGAAGGCGGATACGGACTCGGAGCAGTAGTCGACAACTACATACTCGACATAAAAGAAGCGACAGGCGCATGCTGCATGCTATCTCTCCTCGATATGGGCGACGAAGGCATGAAGAAAGCACGAGACGCTGTCGTAAAAGCCGAGAAAAAGATCAAATCCGGAGAAACAAAAGGACTATTGAAGCTAAGCGAGGCAAAGCTCGCAGCCCCTATTCCAAGGACAAGAAAAAACATCGTATGTTTAGGACTAAACTACGCTGAACACGTTAAAGAAGGGGGATCTGAGCGAGATTTACCTCCTCACCCTGTCTTCTTCACAAAACCAACTACAACTATAACAGGTCCATACGACCCAGTGGTATACAACAAGGCAGTACAGAAACTTGACTACGAGGTTGAACTCGCTTTTGTCATCGGCAAGAAGGGTAAATATATCTCAAAAGAAGACGCGTACAAACATATAGCAGGCTACATGGTCTTCCAAGACA
>CAYUTB010000218.1:0-2662 GCA_964447425.1 uncultured Candidatus Bathyarchaeia archaeon | reverse complement strand
TCACCCAGACTAAGCACAGACCCATAATTCAACACAACCTCCTCCACACCATACAAGGTGAAATTCAGCAACCGGGGAAACTCCGGAACAGGGTCAAAAAACACCACATCCCGAAGCAACTCTCCGCTAAACCTCGTACCCAGCCCCAATCCCTCCAACAACTCGTTACCCGACCCAAAATCATCCAGCAACACAACTCTACCACCATCCACCAGATAACCCCGGATACTAGCCACATCCTCCTCGCTAAAGCCACGGTTAGGCCCCACAAGGAACAAAGTACTATTCAGCGGGTCAACACCCAGCAAATCACCGATATTCTTGACCCGAACGGGGTTAATGGTTTGGTAGAACTCTGATAACCCATTCCAACCCGGGTTCTCCACCCAGAGATCATCCAACGCTGGATAAATGGAAGCAACAGCCACCACAGCAACCACTAGCAACACGAGCCCAATAATAGGCTCCTTAACCCTCATCATGGTCCTCCTCAAGCTCAGAAACAAGCACCTCAACCTCACCAAGCTCAACCTCATGAGGCCTACCATACAACCAGAGCTCATACCGGGACACCAACTCGCTGAACAAATCAGCGAAACGACCACTAAATCGACTCAAGACACGGGTGAGGTACTCTCTGAGAGTATCACTGGGCGCCATAGCCACACCGGAGAGTCTCTCCACAATTCTCAACGCAGCCTGGAATAAGCCCGAGAAACTACGGGCCACAAGTGGCTCAGCAACAGGTTCAGCAATAGGCTCAACCAGCTCCAAAGGCTCCTTTACCCTACCCTTCTTAGTCACAGAATATCGTCTAACATAGTAAGCCAGTACAGCTACACAGACAGCGCTAAACATCACAGCTATCGTGTTCACAACATAAAAGCCACCACTCAACGAGGCGCCGCCAATCCAGGGTTCCGCAGGATCAGCCACAAGCCTCCAATCATAGTCACCGCCAAGCCTGAACAAAGGCACAGCCACGCCGACACTGCCCACTCCATTAACACTGTAAACTACACCTGTATCATCAGGGCTAACCAGCCTCAACTCACATTGATTAACAGGCAACCCATCAGCGGTCAATGAAACCCGTACCCTACCAAGAAACCCGCTTAAAACCCAATCAGGTGAATCAACCTCCATACTGAGGGGCAACTGAATAACAGTAACAGGATAACTCTTTGAAACACCACTATACACTCCGCTGGGCTTGGATGATAAAAACGCAGAAACAGACCCAAGGGGCACATCAACTGGAACTTGAACATCGAACCTGAATCCACCCAGATCATCAGTCACAGCAGCGTACTGACCACCGAACACGCTCAATTCAACATCAAACTCGGATAATCCATCATTTTCATGGCTTAACACACCTGAAATATTCCACAGCCGACCCGGAAGAGCAGAACTAGGATAACTCAGTTTCAGCTCAGGGACATTATACAGAAGAAACAGGGTCGCAGAAGCGGTCGCAGGCGAATAAATCTTTGAATCATCAGCTCGTGGCCAGTAGAAGGCTCGAATCTCTAAAGACTCCTCATAGACATAGGGAACCCTCATATCAACAACATAGAAACCAGCATCATCAGTCGAAACAGTAGCTGTTCTATCTCCTAAAGTGATAGATATCATCCTACCCGGTAACCCCACACCATTTGCGGTTAGCTTACCGCTTACCTGAACAACACTGCCCACCCAAGCAGAACTCGCATTAAGGTCTAGAGATAGCTGCGTCTGAGTAACCGATCCTAGATCAACAGTTCCACCCAGATTATCCAAGTAATCCTGCAACTCCTTCAGCAAAGCATCGTCCACAACACCCTCAAAGGCATCCTTGATCTTCTCCAGATCCACATCAGAGACATCTTTTCCATCAAGGAGATCTACCAGCAGCTGAGCAAACTCAGCGTACTCATCAATAAAAGCCTGAAGCCCATCAAGGTCCTCAAACAATATCGCTGGATCAGCCCTAAGACGAGCCCCTATCCGAGACGTAGAACCCCTCAGCACAGGAATAGTAGCGTTGCTCTGCTCCAGATACACCAAGCCATGGAAGAAGCTACTCCGAGCGGCCGGGAGGTTATACTTTCCGATGTACTGCATTGCCTCGTCGAAGTAAAACCGGGTGAGATTCAGGTTATCCCCCTCAAACCTTAGCTGATCACCATACTCCTCAAACATCGAGGTAAGCTCCTCCGTGGAGTAAACCTCCATAGCCCACTGCAGCCACTCATCCTGTATCGTCATATTCTCCAAAAGCATCCCCAAATAGATGTCATGATACAACAGGAACAGCATATCAGGATCAGGCTCAACGAGCTCATACTGAGCAGGGTCCACGTGCCTAGGATACTGGGCATGGGCTACGTTAACCTGGCCCACAAGCAGAACAAGCAACAACAAAACGCCTACGGGCTTCATCCTATTATTTCAATAACCTTTAACGCGACTATCACGCAGAACCCCAGAAACAAGACACCGCCGGGCACATCCAGCCACCTGCGACGAGGCCGATAAAGAGCGCTACTGGCGAAGTACACCACCGTGAAGAGGCTGTAATACACCTCAAGCCTGGACTCGCCCAACGCAGACAAACTAACCAACGTCACCATCATAGCAGCCGCCATGAAGACCAGATACTGCTTATTCTTATCCA
>CAYUTB010000217.1:0-2665 GCA_964447425.1 uncultured Candidatus Bathyarchaeia archaeon | reverse complement strand
AGACCACTGGGTGGGGCATGCTGCCTCCTAGTGCGGTTAGGCAGGTCGCTGCGTTGATGGTACGCCTCAACCCGTATTTTTTGAATGGATCATATGCGCTCAAAACTAGTCAATGGAATTAATGAGACCCGAGAATAAGGATTTTACCCGTCTCTTCGCAGAAGCAAAGCCAACCCGAGACCTACAGCCAGCAGGGGGAATCCAAGTACGCCGCCACTGGGTTCAGAGGGGGTCTCGCCTAGTGATGTCCAACTCGACCAACCGTGTAATGTACAGTAAGCCCGTACCTCAACGCTTCCGCTGGTAGCTATGCTTACTTCCTCGGTGAAGCTCGTCGTGCTCTGTGGATCAAGGTCTACGACCTCCACGTTATCACCTACTTTCACCTCCAGTTTGCTGATATAGTGTATGTTGCTTGGGCTGCTGTGTCTGACGGTGATGCTCAGTGTTCGCCCATCGGTCGCTGCCTTAACTCCTAGACTTGTTACGGAGGGTACATCAGCCGAAACAACGCATACTCCTAGAGATAAGATGGATAACGCGATTAAGATCAGACCTATCTTTCTCATTTGATCACTCTAAAAAGCACATTAACGCTATGTAACTTATACCGTTGCATCATTAGCGTCACCCGACAATAAACAAAGGTTTAAAAATCATCGTCTCGGATGAGACGGGATGCCCGCCCAGATAAATCAGCTACAATGGCTAAACATAAGATACGCATCGACACTCGAAGAACTACGAGTTACAACCAAAGGCGAGACGACAGAGAAGATACTCGAACTACTAGCACTGAATCAGCAGATACAGACACAGATAATGCTACAACTACTCGCCGAGCAAAAACAACTACAACACGACACAGAAGACCAGTTAATGGAGATAAGCCATTATCTCCAAGAGATAATCACGAGCCGGATCAGGGAAGCAGAAAACCTTGAAAAGGTTAGATAATGGGCAGAATTATCGATAAGGATAATAGATAAAACGTTATATATTTTACAATAATCTGTTTAGTTATGGGTCAAACAGAGGGATTTGGAAGCGTTGATCGTTGGTTGGAGAGACTGGCCCCATCAACTGCAAAGATTCAGAGCAACTACTTTAACAAATTCTTAAAATGGATGAAGGAAAACGGTGGAGAGTTCAAGGACTATACACCGGATATGCTTATCGAGCATCAGAAACAATCCGGGAACGGGTCCAGCTACGACATCATAGACATGATTCAGCTATACATAGCGCAATGCAAAGGCAGACAATCAACCAAGAGCGCAAGATACAATAACATACGCAGCTTCTTCGTTCACAACCGCGCTCAACTACCCAAAGACCCCAGCTTCATAATTAGAAGCAACACGCCACCAGTACAGGGAACCCTCACAGTCAATGAGATAAAGAAAACCATCCTATCATGTAACAAAGCCTACCAAGCCGCTTACCTCACCATGTTTCAAGGCGCCATAGATCAAGAGTCATTCATCTACTGGAATAACAACGGCTACGATTCATTAATTGAGCAACTAGGCAACGGTGCGAAGTTCATAAAGATTGATCTACCCGGCAGAAAAGCGAACCGGAATAAGCAACGGTTTTACACATTCATCGGCTCAGATGCGATTGCTACCTTAAGCAACTGGTTAAAGGTAAGACCTGGAGAAGCTAAGTCAATTATAACAAACCAGTACGGTGGACCCCTAAGCAAACAGGATCTTAAGCATTACTGGCTGGGTAAGCTCCGTTTGCTGGGTATCGTTGACCATGAGAAGGGTAAGCCGAACAGCCACCGGACCGGTAAGAACCTTCATGAGATGCGTGACGTGTGGCGTAGTTTATGGAGTAAGTCTCCGGCTAGTCATATAGTGGGAGAGTATCTGATGGGCCACGTGATTGATGATTTGGGCTATGATAAATCGTTCAGAGATGTCGAGTTCTACCGTGGGGAATATGAGAAGGCTTCACCACATCTTAACCTAATGAGCAGAGGCGAGGCGTTCGGACAGGTTGATAAAAGCGAGGTTGAGAAGCTACGCGCCGAGGTCCAGCAACTAGAATCAGAGAAGAATAATGATTTAGCTGACTTGAAAGCCGACTTAGCCGAGTTAAAAAGACAGCTAATGGAGGAACTAAAGCGGAGTTGACGCTTCAACACCTACCCCGTGGTTGTTGAGTATAAGTTAGACAAACAGTGTGAAAGTATAAGTAAATGAACCGCACCCCGCAAACTATTTACTAATTGGGGTTATGTCCGTTCCCCTCCTTCAAATAATCTCGCTTACTAAAAGAAAAGAGGAAGATTCTTGGGTACACTTTAACGCGCGTAGATGTCCAGGAACCCCCTTTCTCACGTGTGTCACAATCGTTAGAGCCCATATAGTGATTTCCTCTTGTTTCTTCTGTTCTGTTGCTACTAAGATGTTGAGTTTATTCCTCTTTAACACGTTCTAACAACGCCTTAAAGAACGGCGTCTGCATCAGATCAAAGAACTCGCTTTCAAAACAAGTCAATACTTCCATCATCTCTTTTTTCTCTATGACAACCCTAATATCCGCCTGATCTAGAGAAGACCTCAGCGACGCGGTCAGGCTCCTCATGGAGAGGATGAAACGCGAAGAACAAACCCGAGACAAGTGAGATCCTGTTTATCTTCTAACCGTCTTA
>CAYUTB010000216.1:0-2678 GCA_964447425.1 uncultured Candidatus Bathyarchaeia archaeon | reverse complement strand
CGATATGAACTGTTTCAAGTATGGTTTCTTCTTTTTTTTGTTTTATCTGTTCTTTAAGCCATTCTACTAGCTTCATTGTCAAGCCTCATGAAATATATGAAAATTAAAAAAGAGGAAGGATTTTGCTTAGGGCAGTTTGATTAGTTTTATGTAATCCATACCGCCTGCGCTGTGTAGCTTTATGTTAACCGTTGTACCAGCAGACAATGTACTTGTTCCACCTGAACCAATGTACACCATCACTGTATCAGCATCTCCAGCGGTTAGTGATAATCCAGTAATTTCTATAACGTCAGTGCCAGTTAGACCAGCACCTACTGGAGTAACTCCTACTCCAACTCCAGTAGCATTATAGATTCCAACAGGGATCTCATTCACAAATACATATGTCAGTGTCGCTGTTGCTGATCCACTGTTCTTTACTGCAAGAGTTATGTTCCAACCATTATCTACCGCAGTTGCGTATCCTGTTGAGATCTCAACTTTTTCGAACTGTGTGTACTGGCTGCTTATGCCTCCCATCCAGTAGGATACTCCTACCGCGATGGTGATGGCTACTGCTACAAGGATGACTGTGGCGATTACTGGGCTCACAGCTTTGCGTGTTTTCTGAGGATTCATTCTCACTCTTAACCTCCTTAACCAGCAAACACTGTTTTATTTATAAAAGGAATATGCACACATATCATCTATTGAATATCTAGATGATTAGTATGGATTAATGATCTATAAACTTGTGTTCAGGATTTTTGGTTCCCTTTTTTAACTTTATTTATCTTTAATACATATTATTGTTCTATATTATCACTCATTAATATCCTCGTTTAGCCAGTTAAAACTTCATTTCCTAGTTTCAATCCTTGTTTTAATGGATCTGCCTCTCGGACATCTCCGCTACATCAGCCGTGTACCCCTTCTCCGCTAGATAATCTGCTAGCTTCACGGTCACAGGCTCATAGAACGTGAATGTACTACTTCCCTGTACATGGGGAAGGGTGTAAGTTTTTCCTCTTACGGGGTTTTCAGTATCACACCCAAATCTACGCCAAATCTCATTATAAACCCATGATCAATCTTAAAGCAAACATAAACCTAAAACGGATATATGAACATCGATGGAGCGAGGCGCGGTCCAGATGTATTACCCATGCGGAGAAGATCCGAGGTAATCAACAATGTACTGGGTGAGCGCCTAGAAAAGATTTTACCCGTTGCTATGCGTGAGCAGGGCTTGGATATGTGGCTGATTATCTGCCAAGAGGATGATCTCGACCCCGTGTACAAGACAATGATTCCCCTAGATACCTGGTGTCCGATTCTTCAAATGCTTATTTTCTATGATACTGGAAAGGAGATTGAGCGCATCAACCTCTCATTCACAGACACAAAAGACCACTACGCCAAGCCATGGGCAGGTAGAGTTCACCACAGGGAACAATGGGAACTCCTTGGACCCATGATCGCTGAGCGTGACCCAAAAAGAATCGGCATCAACACTGGCTTAATACAGTGGGCAGCTGGTGGATTAACTCATAATCTCTACAAGCAACTCGTTGAGACTATCCCAGAGAAATACGTTGAACGACTTGAGTCGGCTGAACCATGTGTCACTCGTTGGCTCTCAACCCTCACCGATACCGAGGTTGAGCTTTATGAGCATGTGGTTGAGGTAGCTCACAGCATCATCGCGGAGTGCTATAGTAGCTCAAGTATCACGCCGGGGATAACCACCATCCGAGACCTTGTGTGGCGTTACTGGCAGATATGTGCAGACAACGGGTTACAGGCTGCATTCAACCCATTCTTCGTGATAAACCGGGAGAACCACGCCAAGGAACGCTATGGTGATGATGACACCATTCAACATGGTGATTTCATCCGCTGCGATGTTGGCATCCAGTATCTGGGTTTGATCACAGATCATCAGGAGTGGGCGTATATCCGGAAACCTGGTGAGACAGATGCACCAGATTGGGCGAAGAAGCTGATGGTGAAAGGAAACCGTCTTCAAGACTGCTTCATGGCTGAGTTCAAACAGGGGCTCACCGGTAACCAGCTCCTAGCAAACATACTAAAGCGGGCAAGAGGAGAGGGACTACCGAACCCCAAGATATACAGCCATAGCCTCGGGTTGCTGCTTCATGAGCCAGGTCCATTGATCGGCTTACCTTGGGAGCAGAAGTGGAACGAGGGCAGAGGCGACGTAAAGCTTGAGTATAACTACTCCTTCACAATGGAGCTATCAGTGGAGGATACAGTTCCCGAGTGGGATGCACCAAGCTTCAGATTAGCCATAGAACAGGATGTGGTATATACCCGTGATGGCTGCAGAGCCATTGATGGACGTCAGACAAGGTTCTACCTCATATAATAACAAAAATATTGATTTTCCGCCCAGTTATTGGGCTTTTTTAAATTTGGGATAGATCGTATTCCTCACAGTTACCTGACAGACACAATGTGTAGCCTCGATCTGTTGTGAGTTCTAACCCGTTTACGCCTATTTTTCGTTTTATTATCTGTCCATAGTTTATCCAGTGTGGACTCCGTTTATCGTGGATGGATATGGCTCCATATTGTTTGAATTCCTCTGGGCTTAGCTCCGAGTTGAGTTTTTCAAATAGTGTTATGAATTCTTTTAGTTTGTTCTCGTGTTGGATTAAACTATTCAAAACAAA
>CAYUTB010000215.1:0-2730 GCA_964447425.1 uncultured Candidatus Bathyarchaeia archaeon | reverse complement strand
TGGTTAGAGCTGGTAGCCCTTTACCACCGCCTTCTGCTTGGATTTAGCGTACTCAGCAGAGTAGAGTATGCTGCCGAGGCTCATACCCACAAGGTTCCTGATGGGGTGCGCAGTAACCGTGTAGTTATCATGCAGATAGTTATCATACTCCTGCAGCTTACCCATAACCTCCACACAGAGCCCATCCAGCTTCTCCGATCCACCCGCCTCAAGCTCCGCCTCAAAGGTACGGATCAAGCCACCCAGATAGAACATCCTGTAGAGATCATCCCTGCCCTCTACGCCGATCTTCTCCGCCATGGTGGCCTGCTTCTCCTGCACCCGCTTGTTGAAGCTGAAGGGCGGGTTGGTCACGTTGGTGTACTTGTTTATGATGGGCTCCATCCACTCATCCATCATCACCTTGAACGGGCTACCCGTCTTCAAATAGGGCAACGCCTCGTTCCATATCCGCAGCATATAGTTGTTCACCTCATCCTCACGCTCCTTCGCATACAGGATAGACTCACCCAGCGTAGCGTCAAGCGGAGTATCATCCCACATCCGTGGATCATACCAGATACAGCACTCAGGGATCATCATAAACGCATTCGGATTCACCATCTGAACATACTCATAGATATAACACCCCTTAATCGGCTCAATATTCCTGTTACCCGCGTTCCACTGCTGAACCCAGCCACGGGCAGGGCTCAGATAAGCCGCATATTGAATCCCCGGCGCATAAGTAGTCCCCAGCCTCTTCCTCGGGAATACGTTGAACTGCTTGGCCACGCTCCAGAGCTCCGGGTAGATGGGCTCACATGGCTCGGGTACCTCATAGGTGATGCCTCCCCACTTCATCATGTGGAGGCTGCTGATGAAGCTCATGGGCACCCGATCCAGTATCCGCATCAACGCCTTGGTCTCAGGCACAGGCTCATTCAAGTCCAGTGGACCGAACCTGTAAGGGAAACAGCTCTCCGCAGTCAAGGCATTAGGCGTCCGGTAATAGTTGAGTGTAAAGTTCATCGGCGTATGTGGACCAGTATGGAAACCCTCGTTGAGTCGCGCTCCATCAGGGTCACTGCACTTCACCAGATACCACGTATAATCCATCGACTCACGGAAATCATCAACAAGAACCAGCGCCTCGGCGAAGTAATCCAGCAGATTCCCCCCGAAAGGCTCTTCACAGTTGGGAAACCCATGAATCAAGGCATTATACTTGCCATCACCTATCTTGAGGCAGTCAATAACCTCACCGTTTGTTGATCTTCCCCGGTCGATCAGCTCTACCTTATCGGGGTGATCATTCACGAGGTCAGCGTTCTGCTGATGCAGTTCATCAACCGTAATATATCGCCTGAAATTAGGCACATTTTCCAGTATGTTTGAAAAATCGGTCATAAGAAAATAATGGGGTTATCGTTAATATGGTATTCTAAAAAAGGATTAACGGGAGTTACTTGTCGTCGTCTACATCTATGTCTTTGTCGTCGTCGTCAAATTCGTCGTCCTCGTCATCTAGGCAGTAGATGCAGAGTTTTTCATCTGGCTCTCCGCAGTCGGCACAGAATTTCTCTCCGCACATCTTGCACTTGGTAACGAGTTCGGCTTCTTCTCCACATATTGCGCATATTGGCATTGTTACATCACTCCGCTTTACCGTTTAGGCACATTGCCTTCCTATTGGGTATGAAATAATGGATTCTTCAAAACATGCATGGCAAAATTGATCGATAAAAGCATCTAAATTGTATAATGTATGAAATTTGTTTATATGTCGATGTAAAATAAAACATATATACGTAATTTCAAATCCGTTGCAAAATAAAGCTAATCTAGATCAATAAAATAACAAAAATAGTAAAGTGCTTGTATAAATAAACACAGCTACTTCACTGATTTAATCAAGTTCGGCGTACTCATATCAAGCCCATTAGCAGTAAACCCAGTCATAATAGCCTCCCTAACCTTCGAATCAATCATCTGAACCCGCTGAGTATCAGAAATATAATAGAACAAAGTATACTCCATCGCATAGCTAGGGAAATCAGTAATCCACACATATGGAGCAGGCTCATCCATGATCTCCTCCACACTCCCAATGGCGGTCATCAAAATACCCCTGATCTTGGCTGGATCCTCCGAGTAATCCATAGTAACCACTACATTCCGGCGTACAACATCATAGACGCTCTGATTAGCGATAACAGTCTCCAAGATAATCTGGTTGGGAACCGAGATAACCACATTATCAAGGGTCCTCATACGAGTGTATATGATGTCAATATCCTCCACTACAACATACTGTTCCTGAAAATAGAGCCTGTCACTGATCTTGAAAGGCCTGCTCACCATGATGATGAGCCCCGCGAGGGCGTTACCGATGGTGTTCATTGAGGCGAATCCGATGATGGTGCCACCGGCCAGTACCCAGAGACCTAGGAAGAAATCGATCTTTATCCCAAGAGTGTTGAAGATCAAGACCCCGAAAACGACGTATACGGTCCATTTAGTGATGCGTTTGAAGAGAAAAGCCGTGTTATTATCGATGATCTGCTTTTTTCTCAGCTTATCGATCTCAATCGCTAGAACCCTATAGACTATGAGAATTATCGCAATAATCACAGTTGTTGTGATTAAATTAATCACATTAGCGTCCACCCAGTCATAAACACGGGTAAAGAAGGCAAGGGTATCTGAAGCAACCGCCATAACTACACTATAACCGCCCATAATTTATCA
>CAYUTB010000214.1:0-2756 GCA_964447425.1 uncultured Candidatus Bathyarchaeia archaeon | reverse complement strand
CCACAGACACAGATACAGTACCAAGCCTATTAAACAATTATAAAACAATCAGTTCTCCAGAAAAACCAGTGCGCACGCAGCTGTTTTTACTCTTCTAGGTGTGGCCTGTAGTAGTACCTGCTAAATTCCCATAGCTGTACCCACCGCTTCCCATGCAGGGGGAAGTATATTTCTCTGCACGTTATGCCCCTAAGGGGCTTCTTTAGCATGCACATGGGGCAGATCTTCAGGTTCCAGCTGACGCTTCCAAGCGCTCTCAACTCCGTTATCCAACGCCTCAGCCTCGGGCTTTTCATCAGAGGCATAATGAGGTCCATCGCTGCGTCCTGGCGGAAGCCAAGCCTCCTGAGGTCTTGCTTCATGGCTTTATGAAGATCAGACTCCAGAAAAATACCCTTGAAGAAATCAACAATTCATGTATAAATACATGCTTGATCCACTCAAACAAATATGGCACGCAGCCGGCAGTACTCAAGGGCGCTGACCCTGATAAGCCACGGAACCTAGCCAAGAGCGTCATAGTTAAATAAAAAATGTAAACACGGCATTAGCGCGCTAAATAGATTGAAATTGATACCAATATCATTGAGTTCAATCACTATTATCGATACTAAGATGGGTGTTTCAACCCAAAACGCGCGCGCCAGTAGAAAACACTGAGACATTAATCACCTCAACATAACCCCTTGGAATACCCACAACAAACCAGAAAACGCTACATAAACTAATCCTTCAACGCATTCATCAAAGCACTAGGCATTGAAGACTATAACTCAGATACTAGTATACCTGCTCATTGACCCAAATATCCACGTAATCTGTCTCAAAATAAATGCCTTTATAACACACAGAAGATAATACCAACACGGTAATACGATATGAGTGCTACCGAGACTGTGACAGGAAAAATCACCCCAGAACAAAAAGAACTACTCCAGAAACATGGCGTAAACATAAGCAAACTAGTCCGAGAAGCAGTAGAAACTGAGATCCAACGAATACAAGAAGAAGAACAGAAAAAGGCACTAAGAGACGCAAGCAAAACACTCCAAAAAATTCCCACCCAAGACCTCATAGGTATCATAAGAGAAAACCGTGACCAAAGATGACTAACACGGTAATAGACGCCAGCAGTTTCCTAAACCTCATTAAGAACCGGGGAGACCAAGCATCTGATACATTAAAGCAGAGCATAACTATACCACTAATCTACTATGAGATAGGTAACGCCCTACGAACCAGCGCCGTTCACCTCAAACACATAACCCCTGAGGAAGCCGAAATCACGCTTAAGAACCTCCACAAGGGATTAGGCATCATGGCCATAACCCCTCAAGATAACATTGAAGACTCCAGCAAGATACTCCAAAACAGCATCACATATAACCTCTCATACTATGATTCAGCATACCTAACAGCTGCAATAAAACACAATGCAACCCTAGCAACAGAAGACCGAAAATTAGCAAAAGCAGCAAATAACGCAAACATAATCACAATAAACACCGAAAAACTCCCAACGGGATAACATAGGCAACATCACAAAAAACTATGACAATTCGCACCAATAACCCACCGAATAGTACAGCTATTAGGTCTTTCTAAACATAAACCATATTGATCATAACAGTCCAGAGAACCAACAAAAACAATCATGAACCCATGGAGAAATAACAATAGAAGATACGGCTACGGAAGCCCTAACCCTCGTTGTATCCGATTCGCCATACTTTTAGTACAAGGTAAAATATTTAAAGTTCACCATCGAGACCACGTCGCGCGCGACTATGTTAAATCTTCAATACCTAGAAAATACTTTGAATATATTTTTACTCAATCACTATAATCACTAAAAGCGTCTAAAGAAAAAACAGTGAAATTGTTTACATATACCATCAAACATAAACAGAGCCAAATCACCACATACTCCATGAACATAACCGTTGTCGGAATGGGATACGTCGGCATCCCCGTGGCAGCGCTATTCGCAGACGTACCAGATCTATTTGTGACCGGTATCCAGCGCCGAACCCAACGAAGCGGGTGGAAGATAGACCATATAAACAAAGGCCATAACCCCATAGGCGGAGACGAACCCGGGCTAGACGAACTCATCAAACGAGTAACCATAAACGGCAAACTCCACATCACCGACGACAAATCAAGCATCAAAACAGCAGACGCCATACTAATCACAGTACAAACCCCAGTAGACCAAAACCACCAACCACAATACGATTCATTGAAACAGGTTCTCCACGACATCGGCAAAAACCTCAAACCCGACACACTCATCAGCCTGGAATCCACAGTAGCCCCAGGCACCACCAACTACCTAGCCAAACCCATCCTAGAACAAGAATCAGGCCTCACAGCAGGCAAAGACTTCCACCTAGTATTCAGCTATGAACGAGTAATGGTAGGCAGACTTCTCCACAACCTCACCCAATATGACAGGATCGTAGGCGGTATAACCCCACAAAGCACACAACGAGGCATAGACCTCTACCATCATATCGTGAAAGCCAAACTCCACTCAACCGACGCGTTAACCGCAGAGGTAGCCAAAGTTACTGAAAACACCTACCGGGACGTAAACATCGCATTCGCCAACGAAGTAGCCCTGATCTGCGAGAGCCTGGGCGTCAACATCCACGACGTACGCAGATATGTAAACAACCTACCAAACGACACATCAAATCCGGATGCTAATCCCTACCGAAACATGCACACACCAGGCGCAGGCGTAGGCGGCC
>CAYUTB010000213.1:0-2761 GCA_964447425.1 uncultured Candidatus Bathyarchaeia archaeon | reverse complement strand
AGCCCCGAGTCACCTGTATCAACACGCAGCGGGTGCCCACGAAGAGAAGCGAGTTTTTCAGGGGTAGCCACGATGATGATGTTTCCACGCCCTACCTTTCTGATGATCTTTGGGCTGATCTGCTGGTTTCCCCTGCCGAATACGAACCCCTGCCCACCGATCACCGAGACAATGAGCCTTACATCCTCCCCTTCAATCACCGAGAGAAGCTGCTTCTCGTTCACGTCCTTCGCGATTAACTGCCTATCCTTTACAACATCGACTCCTAGAAGGGTCTTCTCAACATCAAGCCGGTCAGCTATGGGCAAAACGGTGGTTCCCGGACCAAGAATGTAGACTATTCCGGGCTGCATCTCATCCACTATCTCATTGGATAAGCCCAGTTGGCTGGACTCATCGCTGAGCCCACTGGACTCCTTCCCGCCTTGGATATACTCCTCTGAGTAGAGGGTCTTCATATACCCGTAGAGCCTAGCCTGTAGGCTGTTATTTCTGAAGGCTTCCTCATCGATATCCATCACTTCCTCAAGCCTGCAATCGATGTTTGCTCCTGTGATGAATTTGCGTAAAAGCTCACCCGCGCCCTTTGGGTCAACCGCGTAGACACCTGAATGAATCTTTACCCCCGTAGGAATCCCCAGCACAGGCAGATTCTCGCCTACCACTGAGTATATGTCTCTGGCTGTGCCGTCTCCACCCGCGAAGACCAGCAGGTCAAGATTCTTCTTCAGCATCTCCTCTGCGGCTCGTTTGGTGTCCTCGGCGGTGGAGTCATCAGGCAACTCACCTAGGATGATGGCTTCTAAGCCGGCTTCCCTTGCCTCCTCCTCACCCATATATCCGGGATAAGTGTACAATGTGAACTCCAACCCAGTGAGCTGTCTTAACGCCTCGACTGTCCTACTGGGCGACATGGGCACCGCACCCATCTCCAGAGCCTTCCGCCTGATCTCGGCTCCATCGCTTCCCTTGAGACCTACCCTGCCCCCTAACCCGGCGTAGGGGTTTACGATTAACCCGATCCGCTTCAACCTTTACTCCTCGTAGCCGATGAATCTCATTATGGTGAGCGCCAGCGTCTTGACCATGGTCTCAAGCTGGTCTATTGGGACGTACTCGTTTGCTCCGTGGGCTACCCGGACATCACCGGGTCCGAAGACCGTTGTAGGCGTCTCCGCGACGTTGATGAGGTGCCTTACATCCGAGGCATACGTCATTCCCTCGTGAACAGGCTCCTTCCCAGTTATGTCTCTGTAGGCTGCGCCGATCTCCTGAACAATGGGATGGTCAACGGGGATCATGGATGATGCGAAGCTGTAGCCCACCCACTCCACCTTTGGCCTGTGCTCCCTGAGCCACGGGTCCGCGTCTGCTAATGCCTCTATCTTCAGCTCAAGTTCTCTTCTCGCAGCCCCTTCGGCTTCGCCTACCGCGACGCCTATCCTTCCCTCGAATACGACGCTCTCGGCGACGGTTCCCGGCCATACTCCGCCCTTCACAGTGCCGATGCTGAGGGCGTATGGAGACGTGTATCTGTTGTAGAGTGGGTCTGTGAATCGCTTGTTTCGCTCCTTCTCCAGATCCATCAAGCCGTTGTAGACCACGATGAATTTCTCGATGGCGCTTATGCCTTCATCCTTGACGCAGGCGTGCACGGATTTCCCGGGCACTGTAATCCTGAAGCTCATGGCTCCAGCGATCTCTGGGGCCACCTTTGTCTCGCTGGGCTCCATCACTATGCCAGCGTCTGCGCGGTATCCTCTTAGGCATGTGGCTAGTGCCCCGCAGCCTCCGTCTTCCTCGCCGATGACGCTCTCGAAGATTATCTTACCCTTTGGCTTGACAGTGTCCATAACCGCCTTGACAGCGTACAGTGCCCCCGCGAGTGCAGCCTTCATATCGGTGGCTCCCCGCCCGTAGAGCCTTCCATCAATTCTTGTCGCCTTCAGTGGCAGCGTATCCCAGTTCTCGATGTCACCGGGTGCAACTGTGTCGATGTGCCCGCAGAGGATGATGCTCTTATCCCCATCGCCTCCCGCGGTGCCCACGACCCCGAGCCCCTCTTTCCGCTCATAGCTCATGCTGAAGTCTGGGTGCTTGCTGAGTGTATCGAAGTCTATCACCCATTTGTCAATGTTCAACCCATGTTCTGCTAGTTTGGCTGCCATCAACTCCTGTGCCTTGGACTCGTATCCACCGTAGCTGGGCGTGGCGATGAGCTCATCGATGAAGCTGTACATTGCATCGTAGTCTATTGCGTCAAGGACGCGTCTCTCCGCGGCGTTCATATACGGTATTCAATATGTGTGCGCCTATATCATCTTCGGGGGATGAGCATGGGCACATCTCTCTGATATTTACTGTAGACACGCCTATACTCCTTGACTAATTCCTTCTCCTCCTTCCAGCAGATTAGGTAAACAATCAAAATAACAACAGGGGATACCAGCAAGGCGTCACGTGAGCCCAGCAGGATAGATACACCGAAATGACCTAACACGCCTCCCAGATACTGGGGGTGCCTGACGACCCCATAGACCCCCGTTTGGATTACTTTGTATGGGCGATGGGTCTCCGAGACTCTTAGCCCCAGCTCAGACACTCCTTTGATGCCAAACCAGAAGGCGGGCGCGAGGAAAAACACTGATACCCCAATGTTGATCGCTGTGAATGTGATGCCCCAGAGACTGAACAACGGGTAGCCTAACTGAACCCTGCTCTGAGGCGATACCCATAACCCGATCCAGAAGCTGAAGAAGCC
>CAYUTB010000212.1:0-2767 GCA_964447425.1 uncultured Candidatus Bathyarchaeia archaeon | reverse complement strand
AGTTGACGACCCGGTACAAGTTATCGCCTGTGGGAGCCTACCTTATGCTTTTTGAGTTTGAGGTAGATCCAGCTAAAGGCGAAAAATATCTCCAGAACATCAGGGAGAACGGGCACAGAACCCCAAGATACGGCGAAGACGGTAAAATCCAGAGCATAGAATTCACGACGATTAACGCCGATCAGACGCCTATCTGCCCCCGATGTGGAAACCCATCAACATGGATCGATGAATATCAGAGGTGGTACTGCCTCGAGTGCAAGGAGTACCTGTAGCAGGCTAATGAAACTAATCAAATCCCGCGCCAGCGTGTTGCTAAATTCTCATGGTTAACATATACATGCAACAACTGTTTACCATTAACCGAGTATGGAAAAACATGAGGATGTAACATCCATCCTCTCAATGATCAATCTGGACAACATAGAGAAAACCATCAAGCAACCATACCATCAAACTGGAGCAGGCAGACCACCAAGAAGCCCACTTGGCATATTCAAAGCCTTAATGGTAAAGCAGCTGAGATGCATCCCCAGCGACAGAGAGTTATACCGTAGGCTCTGGAACGATGAAGCCCTCAGATTGATCTGTGACATCGAGGAGCGTGAGAAACCATATCACCCATCCCAGCTAACACGGTTCAGAAACAAGGTAGGCCCCGAGAGGCTTGAGGACATAATGAACAGTCTCATAATGGAACTCGTGGAGGGCGGCATCATCAAAGGAGAGACCCTAGCCCTGGACGCCACTTTCATCAATGCTTGGAGCAGGCGAGACATGGAGGATGACAGCCACGGGTACTCAGATCCCGAGAGTCGTGTAGGTCGAGACGGTAAGACGTATGATCTGGGCTATAAACTCCATCTTGCGGTGGATGCGGACAGCGACATGCCAGTGGCTGTGGTGGTGGCTTCGGCTAATGAGAACGAGAAGAAACACGCCCCGGAGCTCCTAGATAAAGTGGCTCAGGTGATTGATGGCTTCAAAGTTGTTGTGGCTGATAGTCAGTACAGCAGCAAGCGTGTACGAGACTGTGTCTCAGAGTTTGGGGCTGAGTCGGTTATTCCGTTTCCGTCGAATCAGGCTCGGGATATGCCTGTTCTGAGGGTTGACAGGTTCTTCAGGGTCAGTGGGCAGGAGGAGGAGAGGAGGGTTTACGGTGTTGGGAGGGCATGTGTGGAGCGGGTGAACTCTCGGTTAGAGTTTGTGGGTTTGGATTGTTTGAAGCTGAGAGGACTAGGGAACGTCATGGTTCACGTATTGCTCTGCATTATTGTGGTGCTGGTTGTGGCTGTGGCGGCTCTTCGGCTGGGTAGGCCTTGGAAGGCTAGATCATTGGCCTCTTTCTGGTGGTGAGTTGATTTAAACATGTAATTTAGCAACACGCTGGCGCGCGCAGGCATGCCCTGAAACAAGGTCCCAATGCATCATAAAGAAATCTAGCCTTTACGCCGGAGCAAGTAAATAGGCGCCAAAGCAGGGACCATATAATTGATTATCTAAACGAGCATATATCTGGAAAAAGGAGGGGTTACTAGTTAACCTTCACACTGAATACCAGTTGGGTGTTGTCAACTGCGACTAGCTTTACCTCATATGTTGTACCGGATACTCCTGTATTTGTGATCTCAACAAGAACAACAGAGCCCTGCGTGATCACAGTAGGCGTGGTCATAGCGACGCCATTAACGAATACATTTGCGTCAGCTACGAGGTTGCCCTTTACGTAGGCTGCGTCCAAGGTAACTGAGCCTGAACTAATGTTACGGATGTATGCTTTGATAAACGTCGCGTTACCACTAGACTGATCAACACTCAAGGTACCCATTTGACCTTCATTGCCTAGTCTTCCGAACCACCCCATGGTGTATCCGTATATGAGGACACCGCCTGCGATAACTACTACTATTAACAGTAGAACCGATATGTATGTTGAAACTCCTTTTCTCTCCATGTAAAATCCCATCATCTGCACTCTTTACATAATTATTAAAGATTAGTTAAAAACAGACTTCATTGCCGGTAATTCTTCAGCCACTGTACTACTCGGTAGCAAACATATACTGCTATTAGGGTTGCCATGAGTGCTCCTGGGCCGTTGAATACAAGTGCGTGAAATGTTTCTATTTGTGGGAATGTTATCGGTATCTGCTTTACAGCGAACTGGGGTTCAAGCTGGATAACGGGGTTGATCCTGAGGATTAGTTGGATGGATATCATTATTGATTGATTGTAGAGGGGCCAAAGGATCGGTGTGTAGCCGCCTAGCATATCGAATATTGGGTGTGATACGGTGGATAGGTAGCCTAGGATAGCATAGTGGAGGTATTCTCGTCTATAGAGCCACGCAGCTATGATAGGTATTATGAAGGCGGCGGTGATAACCACCGCGGAGTGGCTTGGGCTCCTGTGGACGTAGAACAGTATATCGAGGTCTGGTACTATGCCGAGGAGGGCTAGGGGGATCGCTTTCTCGGCTTTTAGCCCTATTAGGGTGAGGATCGCGTAGGGGAATAGGAAGTGGAGGAAGACATCCATCTAACTTAGCCTCGATGATATTCTTTTCCCGATGAACACTAACGCTATGATGGCTGCGAGCAAGCCGAATACCATCAGATCGTTGCCTGTTTGTATTAGTAATGCGGCCTGTTGTGTGTTGTTTTCTTCGTCAAGCTCAGCTACAGTGTTTTCGAGGTCAACGTGGAATGTTAGGATAACCTCGGCTGTGTCGGTGAGTGTTAACGGGATTGATTGGCTCCGTGCTTCA
>CAYUTB010000211.1:0-2770 GCA_964447425.1 uncultured Candidatus Bathyarchaeia archaeon | reverse complement strand
AGGGAGCTCGCGGCTGGTCTGAGTTCTGATGATATGGTTGAGAAGTATCTGATGGTGGATGATTGGGCCATCAGGGAAAACAGCAACATGAGTTACAGCCTACAGGGTTTGAATAACTATATTTCGAGTAACGTCATAAGCCGCTACTGGACGAACAGGATTTATCCTCAGAGCATAAGGGAGGCGCATAACGGCGGCGATATGCATATTCATGATTTGGCTGTACTCGGTCCTTACTGTGTGGGCTGGGATCTGCCGGACCTGCTCTTATCTGGGTTTAAGGGGGTCTCGGGTAAGATAGCCAGTAAACCAGCGAATCACTTCAGGACCGCGCTGGGGCAGATAGTGAACTTCTTCTACACTCTTCAGGGGGAGGCTGCGGGTGCTCAGGCTTTCAGTAACTTTGACTCTTATCTGGCTCCATTTATCAGGTATGATAATCTCTCTGAGCGGGATGTCAAGCAGGCGTTTCAGGAGTTCCTTTTCAACATAAATGTGCCCACGAGGGTAGGGTTCCAGACGCCATTCACGAACATCACCATGGATCTGAATGTGCCTAATTTCCTCAAGGGGGAGCCCGTGGTCTTGGGTGGTAAGATCCGTCAGGATACTTATGGCGAGTTCCAGGATGAGATGGATGTCTTTAACATGGGTTTCGCTGATGCTATGAGTGATGGTGATGCCTCTGGGCGTGTTTTCACTTTCCCGATCCCGACGTACAGCCTGACACGGGACTTTGACTGGGATTCACCTGTCTCAAGGAAGGTCTTCGAGATGACAGCGAAGTATGGTACGCCTTACTTTAGCAATTTCATCAACAGCGATATGAGTCCTGAGGATGTCCGGAGCATGTGTTGCAGGCTCAGGATAGATAACCGTGAGCTGCGGAAACGGGGCGGTGGCTTGTTCGGGGCTAATCCTCTCACGGGTAGCATCGGTGTCGTCACGTTGAATCTGCCCCGTGTGGGTTATACTACCAAGTCTGAGGCGGGTTTCCTTGAGCGTGTATCCGAGTTGATGGATTTGGCTCGGGATAGTCTTGAGATAAAGCGTAAGACCGTTGAGAAGCTCAGCGAGGATGGGTTGTACCCGTATAGTGCGTTTTATCTGCGTCATGTGAAGGAGGCGTATGGTAGTTACTGGAAGAACCATTTCAGTACCATTGGTTTGGTTGGGATGAATGAGGCGGTGTTGAACCTCATAGGCTCTGATATCGGCACGCCTGAGGGTCATGATTTCGCTAAAAAGGTCCTGTTGCATATGAGGGATAGGCTCAGTGATTATCAGGAGGAGACTGGTAACATCTATAATCTTGAGGCTTCTCCGGCTGAGGGGACTAGTTACAGGTTGGCTAGGATGGATAAGGAGAGGTTTGGTGGTATCAAGGTGGCTAATGAGGGGTTGTTGAAGCCCGGGGTTGAGCCGTTTTATACTAATAGTTCTCAGATGCCTGTGGATGCTTCCTTGGATCTTTTTGATGTGTTGGAGCATCAGAACGATTTGCAGTCACTGTATACCGGTGGCACTGTGTTTCATACTTTCTTGGGTGAGAGGCTTCACTCATGGAAGGCTGCGGCTGGTCTCATCAGGAAGATGGCTGAGACCAGTAATATCCCGTATTTCACTTTGACTCCTACTTTCAGCGTGTGTCCTACTCATGGGTATTTGACTGGTGAGTCGTATGAGTGTCCAACATGTGGGGCTGAGTGCGAGGTGTATAGCAGGGTCGTCGGGTATATGCGTCCTGTGAAGCAGTGGAATGATGGGAAGCAGGCGGAGTTCAGTATCCGGAAGACCTTTGACGCGGCTGCTCCCCTCATCGAGGGGTACGAGGGTTGAGGTTCGCTGGGTTTCAGAAGACGAGCCTCATCGATTACCCTGACAGGGTAGCCAGTGTTCTTTTCACAGCTGGGTGTAATCTGAGGTGTCCTTATTGTCATAATGGTGACTTGGTGCATGGTTTTTCTGGTCCTTTTATCGAGGAAGAGGCTATTTTGGAGGTCCTTGTTGAGCGTAGGCGTTACGTGGATTCTGTGGTGGTATCCGGTGGGGAGCCAACGTTGGACCCGGGTTTGCCGGGGTTTCTGGGTAAGCTTCGTGAACTTGGGTTTAGTGTTAAGCTTGATACCAATGGTTTGAACCCGGAGGTGTTGAAGGCATGCTTACCCCTCCTCAATTACATCGCTATGGATGTCAAGACCTCCCCCGAACAATACAAGATACTCGGCGCAGAGACTGTTGAGTCCCTCTATGAGAGCATCAATCTCATCAAAGAGAGCGGAGTTGACTATGAGTTTAGGTGTACGGCGGTTCCCGGCTTCGTCGAGAATGAAACCATCCCTGAGATTGGGGGGATGGTGAGAGGCGCGAAGCGTTTCATATTCCAGCAGTTCAGGCCAGAGAAAACACTTGATCCCATGTATAATGATGTCAAACCTCACTCCAAGGAGTATATTAGAGAAATGGGTAAGGTTATGGAAGTCTTTGTTGAAGAAGTAGTTTTGAAAATATGATTTGGTTGTATTATTTATCGAGTGGGTTTTTGTTGGTTATCTCTATGGTGACTCGGTCTCCGTTTCTTAGCCCCATTTTCTCTTTTACTTCGCGGGGGATGTATATCTTATCGTTGTGGTACCTTGTCTCCTTCAACTTGGTCAGTTACCCAAAAGATTGGGTAATAATATGGGGTACTGTAATTATCTCTAGGTTTATCTATGTGTACTCATATGTATATGTGTGACATCCAAGAATATCTCCATAACCGAGGACG
>CAYUTB010000210.1:0-2771 GCA_964447425.1 uncultured Candidatus Bathyarchaeia archaeon | reverse complement strand
GCATATGCGGTAGCCCACTCGACGCAGGAGGAGGCAGATGAGATCCTCAAGGTGCTGCAGAGGTATGGTGTAAACCATATTGACACTGCGCGGAGTTATGGGGAGAGTGAGCTTCATGTGGGTAGCTGGATGAAGAAGCATAGAAACAGCTTCTTCTTGGCTACCAAGACGGGTATGAGGACATATGGTGAGGCGAAGGCTGAGTTAACTGAGTCTCTGGGGAGGCTTCAGGTGAAGAACGTTGACTTATTGCAGCTTCATAATCTTGTGCATCCGGATGATTGGGATGTTGCCTTCGGTGAATCTGGGGCGTTGAAGGCTGCGGTGGAGGCGCGTGACGCGGGTTTGACGCGTTTTATCGGCGTGACGGGGCATGGGTTGATGGCTGCCCCGATGCATATCAGGGCTCTCGGTAGGTTTGAGTTTGACTCGGTGCTGCTCCCACTCAACTATGTGCTGTGGGAGAACCAGAAGTACCGCACTGACTTCAAGAAGCTAGTTAAACTATGCCATGATAGAGGCGTGGCGGTTCAGACCATTAAAGGTATTACGCGTGGTCCTTGGGCTGATAAACCGAGAACAAGCCCAGTCTGGTATGAGCCTTTACGGGAGCAGGCGGACATCGATCTCGCGGTCTGGTGGGTGCTTGGCAATAAGGGTGTCTTCCTGAACACGGCTGGTGACCCAGAGTTGTTACCCAAGATACTGGACGCAGCCAGTAGGTTCAAGGAGCAGCCCTCTGATGAGGAGATGCGGAGGCTCGTCGCCGATAAGGGGATGAGTAACTTATTCGTCTCTTAGCCCACTCATTGGGTTCTGATGTAGCCGTCTACGCTGTATCGCTCCATGAGTATTACCAGTATTGGGAAGGCGATGAGGCTCCACTGAGCAACGGGTACCCAGAATAGTAGGTCCGGGTTGATCTCCCATATGTAGCCCCCGATCACTGGGCTCGCGATGCCGATAACACCGACTATTAGGTTTCTTAGCCCCATGTAGCTGCCCCTGACTTGCTGGGGGATGGCTTCCTGACTGTAGGCATCCATGCCCACGTAGAGGCATCCCTCAAGGCTCCCGAGGACGCTTACCATGATGAGCAAAGTTGGTAGACTAATAGGAGTCGCAACCAGCAGTAGTCTCGCCAGTATACCGAATATGTGCCCGATGTAGGCTGTTTTCTTTCGACCATATTTGTCCACGAGGTTCGCCAAGGGTATGCTGAGGAATATGTCGATGGCTGGTTCGGCTACCCCTATCCAGCCGAATATGAATATTGTGGCGGTCTTGATGTCAACCTGATATATGCCCCTGAAGGGGCTGATCATCAGCATGACGAAGACAGTGCTGATCTCACTGACCATTAATAGCTTCAAGGGCACCGGCGCCTCCAGAAGAGCCTTGACGCCGTCCAGTGGATTTTGCTTCTTTTTCTCGCGTTCGATGGTAACTGGCTCAAGGTGCCTGTAGACGATGTACAGGATCACCGCGTCGGCTATGAAAAATAGTAGGAAGAGTGGTCTGATGTTATTCGCCGATGATAAGCCGCCGAAGTAGTTGATGGCGAGGGCGATCAACATGGGGGAAGCGACTCCCGCTAGTGCGGTGATGGTTCTGTGGAAGGCGAGCCCAGATACCCTTGTTGTGTCATCCATTGAGTCGATGTCGATGATTAGCTGGCTGGGAAACTGGACGCTGATTGCCGCCGTGTAGATGAGCATCGCCACGAGGTATAGCTTCCAGTCGCTCGCAAGGTATAGTCCTATGAAGGCGGGGAGGCTCAGCGCGAAGCTTGCGAAATAGATTCTTCTGATATCCGTGGATCGGTCTATGAACCATCCGCTTGGCACGGCTAATAGTAGGCTGAGGAGGCTCTGGATGCCATTGATGTACCCTATTTGGAGGGCTGATGCGCCGAGCCTGCTGAGAAATATGCTGTCGTAGCCTCCCATGCCGCGTTCCAGTGAGCGTCTGCCGCTGAACATTGTGAGGCTGTCCCGGGCTATCATGATCTTGTAGTTGGTCTTTTGTTTGGTCCAGAACTTTTTCATCTCAGAGATAATGCCCACTGGTAGTCCCGCTAGATGATGCCCGCCTGAATATGAATGGATCGACTACCCCCCTCTCCCCCTGTTATTTCTGGGCATTATGCAGGCTTCCAAACAGAAAATCGGTCCCAGAAGAGGTTATTCTTGATCAAAAATGACGCAAAAACGTACCTAATTGCCCGGCGGTTGATGACGATTTTGTCATAGATCGCGGGGTATCCATGGCACGATGCGTATTGATGGGTCGTGTAACCCGTTGAGTATGGCTGCGTTGAGTAGCAGTGGGGTTAATGACTCGATGAACTTGGAGTTGTTCAGTGGGCCTACCTTTAGTGGGCGAAGGTTGGGTATGTCCCGGATCAATTTGGAGATGACACTTACGGATACTTCATCGTTTCCCGCGACGAATACGTCGAGGTTGAGTATGGCGTCGATGTTGTTCAGGTATGCAGCCGGTATTGTCTGTAATCCTGTGACTACTGGTATCGGGGCTACTATCTCCTGCACTGTCTCGGAGGCGGATTTCTCCTCGCCTGCGCCCAGTGAGCTGAAGTAGAAGAGCTTGTTCCGACGCTTCATTGGGACGACTGTTGAGACGATGATCTGTCCTTCTCTCATGTATGGCTTCAGAGCGGTTACTGCTTCTACGGTTGCCTTGGCTGGGAAACAGATTACGATGATCTCGGCTTGTTTTACTGCTTCCTCGTTGGTCATCCCGGTGAATGA
>CAYUTB010000209.1:0-2799 GCA_964447425.1 uncultured Candidatus Bathyarchaeia archaeon | reverse complement strand
CTTCACTTATCTTTAGTAAATTAATTGAATGGAGCTAAAAAAGTTGAAAATCAGTATGGACCATATTCTTCTAGTAGTAAAAGACCTCGATGATACTATTAATTTCTACAAATTTCTTGGGTTCAAACACATCGAAACCATTGATCGTCCAAACGATCAAGTTGGTATCATGAAAAAGGACAATATGACAATCGAGTTGATGCAACTTCCCAGGGGTGATGAGACCTATAGAGAACCGAGGAAGGACTCTGATATTGGGTTCAGACACATCGGATTTCATGTTGATAACTTGGATGAGATATACGAGAGGCTTAAGGATAAGATTCAGTTCGATGGGTCGCCAGTTCACAGTGCTGGTCGTGGAAACAGAAAGTTACTTTTCTTCAAAGACCCCGATGGAGTGGAGCTTCATTTTATTCAAGAATAATGCCCTGAACAACTTACTGGAATTCCTAGTCTTGGTATTGGGCTTTTACTGCTTTTGACCTACTTGGACTTTACCTCAAAGAAGACTCATTGGGCATAAAGAATGATTGCCGAGTTCAACCCATATGTGAAACACGCGATAGAATCACCCCACAGGCACCCGCGGCAGTCAAGCTAGGTTAAAAACCCATGACTGGGTTGCCAATCCTGATACACTGTGTCCCTTCTCCTAAAAATAATCAAACGGATGCTCACCACCAAAACAATAACGCAGACCGGGCGCACACGACGAGTCCAGCTGAGCGAAAACGTGCCCAGCGACAGATTTGCACTCATCGTCGGCTTAATGGTTCTCTTCTTCGTGGGTCTCGTGGGGTTGGAGCTGGTTCACATGGTGTGGATGGGGAAGTGGAACGATGTGATCTTCAACGGCATCATGCTTGTGGTGGGCACCATCGTGGGAGCCATCTGGGGGAGAAACGAGACATGAGGGCACACAGGCTCAGGCGATACGATAAGAGCCGTGGCTGCTATGTGTATGATATCGGTTTCAGCAGCAGCGTGGAGCTCACGGAGCGCACTGTGAAAGTGGGTGAAGCCTTCGGGCTGGGGCTTGATGAGCGAAGCCACCTTTTGTATGATGATTTTGAGCTCAGACTCAAAGAAGGCGATGTGGTGTACATCACAGGGGACAGCGGATCAGGTAAAAGCGTGCTCTTGGATGCGCTTCGCGTTGACTTGGGTGACGCGGCTGTGGTGATGGGGGAGCTCCCCGAGCCCCCTGATGTGCCCATCGTGGACGCGGTGGGTGAGTCCTTCAGCGAAGCATTGGAGCTTCTCAGCAGGGTGGGGCTCAACGATGCCTATCTCTTCCTCAGAAAATACAGTGAGTTGAGCGCTGGGCAGCGGTACAGGTTCAGGCTCGCCCAGATGCTGGGTAGCGGTAAGGGGTTCTGGGTATGTGACGAGTTCTGCAGCCTACTGGACAGGACTACGGCTCGGGTTGTGGCGTACAGTATACAGAAGCATGCCCGCCGCGTTGGGGCTTCTTTGGTGGTGGCGACGAGTCACAGTGATCTCGCGGCTGATCTATGCCCGGATATCAGGGTAGTGAAGGGTTGGGGTGAGGCTGTGATGGTGAACTATGATGAGCCCAAGCCTCACCTGTGCAGTGTAGCCGATGAGGTGGTCATCGAGGAAGGTGAACGTGGAGACTATGAGAAGCTCGGTTATCTGCACTACCGTGGCAGTGACATCCGGTTTCCTCTGAGGTTTTACAGGATGACGTACAGGGGTGAGCTCGTTGGGGTTATCGTCTACAAGTACCCGGTGGTACGGACTCAGGGTAGGCGGGAGGCTGTGGGGTACTGGCCGGATGTATCCGAGTTGAACCGTGACTGGGCGTTGATCAGCCGGGTTATTGTTCACCCCAAGTACCGTGGGATCGGGTTGGGGTCTCGGCTCATCTCCGAGACGCTGGGGCTTCAGGGCAGGCGGCATGTTGAGTTGGTGGCTGTGATGGCGTTGTACAGCCCATTCGCGGAGCGTGCGGGGATGAGGCTTGTTCGGAGGACGTTGCCTGACTCTGGTGTCTTGAAGGCTGTGGATATGCTTCATGGTCTGGGTTTTGACCCATGCAGGATGGCTTCGCGTAGGTATAATCGCATTGTTTTGGGGAAGGTGGATTTGGAGAAGGTGTTTGATGCCTTCGAGCATATTCATGGTGGTTTGATGATTAGGCGGTTGATGAGGAAGACTGGGCTTGGGAGTTCTAAGGCTGATTTTTCTCGTTGGTTGGCGGCTCAGGATTTGGATAGTTTGGCTTGGGTGATTCAGAGTCTTAGTGTGTTGTCTCAGTCGAAGGCTTACCTTTACTGGTGCCGGGACTGGGCGTAGGGGGGAGGGGGGGTAGGTTTGGAAAACGATGAAAACGCCCCGATTCGGGAATGGGTTGCAAAATGGACTGTTTTTAGGTCTCGGTACCTTGAAAAAACTGGTAGAGTGATCATGAGAAAATTTCCCTCGGGTAGACGTGTGGATCGTGGGACACGTTGGAAGATGTTCTCAACTCAGTCTATTAGGCGTGAGATGGTGCGTAGTCTGGGGGATTTGTATGATATGACTTTGGATATATGTAAGCTGGATTCCTTGGAGATCAAGGAAAAGGAGCGTTGGTTCAGATTATGCGGTTATCTCGCCCAGACTATTAACACGTTGATCAGGACCTATGATAATATGAAGATCGAGAAGACTCTGAAAAGCCTTGAACAGTATGTTAAAGAGAACATCGAGGCTGGGTAGCCGTGTGGGAGCATCGAGTCAGGCGGCTGCAGGATAAGCTTGGGAAGCGGGTTGATTATGTTGTGCCTGATG
>CAYUTB010000208.1:0-2817 GCA_964447425.1 uncultured Candidatus Bathyarchaeia archaeon | reverse complement strand
GGGCGGTACTGTTGTCTGTGACCTACCCAGCATGCTCTACAGGCTCTCAGTTGAGTGGGGCGTGCCCCCTGAGTCCCTGCTGAGCAACCACTATGGTCCCCAGTATTATGGCATCACCGAGCCAGAGGCATATCTGGAGTGGCTTCAACTTGAAGATATCCGGCTCTGGATGTATATTGGGGAGAGAGGTGATCCCGTCTGGGCGGTGATGAAGGAACACTATCCGGGTGTCTTGGTTAACCTATTCGGGGAGCCCAGAGAAGGATGCTATATGGTGGATCGCAGCCTCTTTGACGCACTTTTATAAACTCATCAACGTACCCTAGGGCAAGGCGAGTATATTGAGCAGGTACGAGAAGCTAGGCGTGGACGTGAAAAAGAAGGGTATTGAACACTTCAAACAAGTGGTTAGCAACCTCTACCCAGACGCCTTCTGCGTTGTGCAACGTGACCCAGATTACCCTGATACTGGACTTGTGGTTCACACTGACTCGGCTGGCAGTAAGCCCATTATGGCGTATATCTGTTACCGTGAGACCGATGATGCTGATTGGTTCAGCGGGTTGGCTCAGGACGCGTTGGCGATGAACATAAACGACCTTGTATGTGTTGGAGCCAAGCCTGTTTCCTTTGTGGATTATGTTGCTTTCAACACCTTGCTCATAAAGCGGGTTGATATGCTCAGGGCTCTCTCAGAGGGCTTCGGCGCCTGCCTCAAAATATTGGAAGATGAGAATGCGCCAGTATTGTTTGCGGGTGGGGAGACCGCTGACCTACCAGACCTCCTGAGAACCCTTGATGTCTGCGTAACCATGTTTGGAAGAGTACCCCTCACCAAAGTGATTACGGGTGATGAGATAAAACCCGGTGACAAGATCATAGGGGTTCGAAGCGGTGGTAAGATCAGGTACGAGACAGGCATAAACAGCGGTATCATGAGTAATGGTCACACTTTGGCTCGGAGCTGTCTGATGAAGCCTGAGTATGTGGCGAAGTATCCTGAGATATCGCATCCAGCCCGTGGCAGGTATACTGGGCGTTACAGTTATGATGATTATGTTGATGAATTGGGCTCCACAGTTGGTGAGGCTTTACTCTGCCCAACTCGTTTGTTTTCGCCAATTGCTTTGAAGGTGCTTGAGAAGCATGGCTCGACGGTTCATGGTATGGTGCACAACACCGGTGGGGGTAACACAAAGTGCCTGCGCCTAGGAAAAGGGATACGATATGTGAAGGAGATGCCTCCTCATGACCCAATCTTTGATCTGATTCAGCATGAGTCCAGCGTTGAGTGGCGGGAGATGTATCAGGACTTCAACATGGGTGTTGGATTCGAGTTCATCGTTGACCCAGAGGCAGCAGAAGATATACTATCCGTGATTGAGGGATACGGGGTCGATGCACAGGTCATTGGACGCTGTGAAGCATCCAAGTCAGGTAACAAGTTAGAATTGAAATCAGGTAAGGGACGCTTCGAGTACATCTAATTGTTTCACTTTTAACAAATCTTATCTTGTTTATGATTCCTCGTTGAGGTATGAAGGATAAGCCCATCAGCATCGAGAATCGTTGGGATATCCTGTACAGTGACTACCCGGAAGTCTATGATGAGTTCGCAAATGTACCCTACGAGCCAGAGATGATCGATGTACTGCGAGAAATTTACGGGTCAAACATCGTTTGTTTGTGGATGAGGCGGAGTTCATTTTTTTTGATGTTGAGCAGACCTCATTTTATGGGAGCTTGAAGAAGGCGCTTTCCACTTATGGTTTTATCTTCGGGAAGAAAGCCATCAAGCATATAGAGAAAGAGAACATTACGTCGATAAAGTGGACCTTCAGGGTATACTTTTGTTATTCGTGAATCGGTGGCCTCAGTGTAACTCTGATTCATCATTGTTCAATCTAATGCCTTCACATCATCGGCCACGATGAATATCATCCCCTATGGGTTAAACGTTCCCCATAGCCATTAATCGCCGCTGTTCTGCGTATCCTTTTCCCGGATGAAGGATCAGCATCCTTAATCACGCCATTAATCCCATTAAATATCATTTATGAAGTTAAATGTCATAATTGTAATATTATACCAATTTTTACTCACCAAGGGTTTCGTGGAAAGGGGTAAAAGCAACGATTTCACCTTAATCATGCTTTGACTATCCTAGTTAGCTACAGTGAGATCGCGCTCAAATCCAGATATGTTCGAAACCAGTTGGAGAAGAGCCTTGCACAGGACATCGTGAGTCTTCTCAGAAAACACGGCTACGAGAACCCATCTACTCACAGGAAATATGGTAGGATCTATGTGGATGGTGTGCCCAACGAGGCGGTAGGCATCGTTTCCAAGGTATTTGGTGTGGCCAACGCCATGCCAAGCACAGGCATTGAATATGATTTTGAGTCAGTGGTAAACGGATTAGTCGATGAGGCAAAACGCAGTCTAAAAGATGAAGATAGCTTCGCTGTCCGCCCGAAGGTGGTTGGTGAGCATGAGTTCAACAGCAGGGACCTCTCCTATGAGGCTGGGTCACGGGTTCTTGATGCTTTGAAGGATCGGGGTGTTCACGTTGATTTGGATAACCCTGATGTAACATTGTACGCTGAGGTTCGGGACAAGGATGCCTTTGTCTACAGCAGCGTGGTAAGGGGTGTGCTTGGTCTGCCTTATGGCACTCAGGGGAAAGCCGTTAGTCTCTACAGCGGAGGTATCGATAGCCCTGTGGCTGCTTGGCTGCTTATGAAGCGTGGCGTAGCCGTGCTGCCATTGTTTATGGATCAGCGTCACTTTGTCAGGGATACTTATGTTGAGCGAGCC
>CAYUTB010000207.1:0-2842 GCA_964447425.1 uncultured Candidatus Bathyarchaeia archaeon | reverse complement strand
GAACATCCTGTATCAGCACTGGACCGGTGGGTCCCGCTGTGATGCTGTTCTGGTCGTCATCAACAACTGAACCAGAATTGGTGGTGAGCTTCTTTTTATCTTTCATTACAGAAAAACCTCTAGTATAGAAATGAAAATGATCCTTTTTATATGTTTCAATTAAACACTAAACCCAACTAGAAGCCAGACTCAGATTTGAGCCAAGATTACAGAGATCAAAAAGGGGGAGGGGGTATAACAATCCCAGCCGAACCCAGTCATCAATTCTATAAACCAGCCCTAGAACAGCCCAGATCAGACCTCAAACATTGACGAAAAGCGTCATGGTTACCGACAAAACAGTGCACAGAGCCCGACTGGTAACCAAGAATAATGGTGGGCCGAGCCGGACTTGAACCGGCGACCTCCGCCTCGTAAAGGCGGCGTCCTAACCAGGCTGGACGACCGGCCCACGCACCCTTAAGGATCAACACCATAAATAAAACGTTAACGAATCAACCACTGAGAAGAGCACGCATTTCGACATCCAAGTCATGCAGTCTCTGAATACTTGGATGATCTTCGCCCAACCTGTGAGCGAAATCTTTCATAGTCACGCTGATATCCACCTCGCATCTTCCAGCTATGAGTTTATCGGCGTAGGCTACCACCTTCTCCTCGAGAGCCTCAGGTACATAATGACCCTCAGGTAGCCCAAGTTTTCTAGCCTCATCATCTGGAATACCAGCTCCGATGTGGCGCTCAATAATATGAATCAACTCATCGGGTAACCCTAGCTCTCGGGCAATCTGTGCGCCCTTTACAGCGTGGTCTACTTCGTGGCTTCGGCTTCTCCCGATATCATGGAGCAGGGCACCTGCCTCTACGAGTCTGATGTCCACATCGTATCCTCGGAAAATTAGTTGGCTAGCTATTCGTAGAGCTACTTTTGTAACGTTTTCGCAGTGCTCTATGACGTGGCACGGTGTCCCAACCGCTTCAAGTATCCCTAATGCCTCGTCCCGGGATGGGAGGCTCAGTCCTCAAGCTCCTCCTTGATCTCCGCAATCTTTTTCTCAAGGAACTCCACGACGGGTAGGTTGTCCATTCTGTGGAGAGGCTCGTTACATTTTGGGCAGTGGAACACGGTGTCCATGGCCACCTCAAACGTGGTGTTAGGGCACTGGGGGTCCCCGCAGTGGTAGAACTCGTGTGTCAACTCGTATTCTAACCGCGTCTCCAGTTTCCGCAATATCTTCTGCTTTATGCCATGAACATATGCCTCAACCAGCTCGGGTTGCAGACTCCACTGGAAGATAAACCAGCCAGTCTCCTTATCCCTGAACCTCCGATTTGTAATGAGGCTGTGATTATAGAATCTGTAGAGAAGTTTCCTGACGTCGTTTATCTGGATCCCCGTAAGCTCTGCTAGTTCCTCGACAGTAATGTTCTCTCGCTCGTTGAGAATGCTGATGATCTTTACGCCGTCTTCTCCGCCGAGCACTTTTGCTATATTGTACAGTGTTTCCTCGTTAACAGTATATATTGACGCCAATTTTCTCGATCCCCATAGTATTGGTATTCGCTTGATTTAGTCTTTACTAACCTCGACGTCCTTTCCCCGCTCACTAGGGGTGATCTTGATGGAGCCACCAGTGAAGACGTGTTTGAGAGACGCCTCGCCTTGTAACATATACATGAATATCGCTAAAGCGCTAACCTCACTGTGAGGCTGAGTAGTCACTGACACGTTCCACGTCGCGTTCTCGTACACATCACGGGGCACCTTGGGTCCACCGACTACCACGAGCAGTGGCTCATCAAGGCAACTGATAACTGGGGCAGCCTCCTCGACGGGTAACCCATACATGGTTAGATGAATTATCGTTCCCACCCATTGTTTGATAACGCTTCTCCAGTTTGCCTCATACTCCAATGTGAAATCCCCGCCCCATCTCTGAACAGTATCCCTGACGCCCTCCTCAAGCCGGGGGTCCTCATCTCCAGAGTAGATCACCTTCTTCGCGCCTAAGGCGCGGGCACATAGAATCAGATGGGTTGATAATCGTTTATCACGCTGGGGTCTGTGACCTAACCTAAGGACCGTGACATTCATGCCTAGGGGATGGTGGTTTCTCCCTTTTCTGGGTTCTGGTATGGGGGTTTTATATCTTGGAGCCCCGTCTTTTGACTGGAATCAATGTGTCAGACTCAGAGATCAAGTCATTACCCCTGATACTGCGGAGAAAGCTACTGGGATATCTAGTCCCAGCTGTAAACATACCCCTGTTTCTCTATAACGTGTACCAGACTATTCAGCATTTTCAGACAGGAATGGTCATAGGCAGCCAAATCTTCTGGGAAGACATCGTTGTACTGGTAAGCACTCTATTCATGACTATTGCCATCCCCAGGTTCTTCCCGGTCTATCAGAGCAAATACTATCTTAAAGAGAATGCCTTGGAGATGAAGAGACTTCTTAGGAAGACGGTGAGTATCGCCTACAAAGACATTGATAGAGTTGAGGTTTACATCAGGGCTGATGAGGAGATAAGTAAGGAATCAACAGAATACGCCACAGATCAGTCAGCGCTCCTAAGAAAAAGTGGCTTTAGATTCATCGATTACACCAACGCAGAAGATGTGATAATGAACCTGTTCGTAGAAAAAACCATTTACATGATCAGTCCAGAGAAACCAAAGGTACTGCTGAAGGAGCTTAAACGTAATAACAAACGTCTCACAGCTAGGATAGTTGAGTTAACTCAACGGGGAAAACGAATCCAGGATCTGAGCTAGATGAAGCACATGCCCTCTGAGGCTATGATGCCAGTCTTTGCTTCCACCAAGCTAAAGCTCCACC
>CAYUTB010000206.1:0-2873 GCA_964447425.1 uncultured Candidatus Bathyarchaeia archaeon | reverse complement strand
GCGATAAAGTACCCCCAATCCTTGGGAAGTCCCCGTATAAACATCTCAAATGAAGCCACCTCATCGGCTTTCCCGTTATCAAGGTACGCAGCGTCCATAGTGAGTTGATAAAGGTCTGTTAGCAGTGCTCGGTATTGCATAGGGGAGCGCATCATGTTCTCAAGAGTACCAATGTACCTTGTGAGTTATAGGAAATTCGAAAACGGAGCTCCACCGTGACCTATCCACGGATGAGCTTCTTCGGATACAAGCCTCAGATAGATAATGAAGGCAAACGCCCTAGGTGCAAGGGGTGAGCTGGATGATGCAGTAACCAAGGATAAGCTGAGGCACCTTTTCAAAATGGGCAGCATCATAGCGGGGGTCAAAACGTGGATGCGCTGCTGAATCAAGGGAAGGAGGAAGATTCTGAGGTATCTGAGGCGACCCGGTAGGTTGGGCATTAAGCAGGGGTATAGAAGAGTAACAAGATTTGATTGATGAACTGGATACTACAATCTTAGATCCGGTAGGCTATCTCAAGACCTGAATCTACTATGTCAGGGAGAGGCTGCACGAGAAGTGCCAACAGTAGCCCCAGCCTGAACCCTAAGCTCAAGAAATCATTATCAATATCCTACATAAATGGGTTAGAAATGGAGAAGTGGTTGGCTCCTCATATACCTAAAAAATAGATAATTGTCGAGGTAACGCACACTTCATAACAAACTCGGAATTAGCAATGGTTTTTCAATGAGATCAATGATATCTTTCAGATGATACTTTGAGTGAGAAAAATATTATCTCAGAAAGCGAACGTAACTTCATTGTCGAGCTCATAGATACATCGTTAAACTCCATTAAAGTTCACCTGAGTAATAGAGGGATAATATACACACACCTCGAAGCAAAAATCAATGAAAATGGATTTAGTAAATTTGAAAAGCTATTAAAAGGATTACATGAAAAAGGGTATCTCAAAATCGTAGAAGAAGAATATACACTATTTTGCCCTCAATGCGACTTCCCCCACGTGTATACAAAGTACACATGCCCAACATGCTCCTCAACCCACGTCACTCAGCTGAACCTAATTCAACACCCATTATGTGGCTATGTGGGTAATAAACCGACAACAGAAAACACCGAGCCATTTCTCTGCCCAAAGTGCAACCTTTCCATAACTAGGAAAAAAGATAAACAAAATGATATCGAAGAAAAAAACGAATACAAGGTTATCGGTTTCAGTTTTGAGTGTGTAAATGGACACCGCTTTGAACGTCCTCTGATAACCCATCTCTGCCCTAACTGTGGCGCCAAGTTCAACTACAAAGAGTCAAAATACAGACCTATCTACAGCTACGAGTTGACGGAAAAAGCTCATAAAATAGGAGAGTTAGAGATCAATGTCGATGGAATACTCCATGAGATAAAAAAAGTATTCATAGAACTAAATATCAAGGCTACTGAACACGCTGAAGTAAAGGGCTTATCAAGCAGTATACACAAAATCGATCTGCTTGGAGAAAAAGAGGATATTGTTATCTTGGCGAATGTATCTACTCAAGGCACACCAGATGAGCTGACGGCTCTTCTTGGAAAAAAAATGGATATACGTAATTCATATGCTTTAATGGTTGACACTCAGGGAAAAAAGGAGATGTTAGCCTTGGGACAGATATATGGTATAAAAATATTTGATCTTAGAGATAGAGATTGGCATAGCCGTCTCATAGATTATATCAAGGAAGATGTCTTGAAGAAGAAAATTGTAGCGAGATGATGTGAAGAAATGTCTGAAAATGGGACTGTGAGTTTCTCATATGGAGGCTTTGTGAGGTTCCTGTCGGTGTTGAAAGATAGGTTTGGCTCAGCAGGCGAATCCATGTTATTTGCGATGAGTCGGGACTTTGGTAGATACGACACAAAGAAGATGATGGAGTCAGATGCCTTCAAGGACTTGGAGGGAGATGAAGAGAAGATATTCGAATTCTTGCTTAAAGGGGTTGAGGAGTTGGGTTGGGGTAAACATACTCTTGATTCATTTGACTTGATTAAAGGAGAAGTCAGGTTATCTATCGAGAACTATAGTTTAGCTAACTTTTGTGAAGACCGGAGTTCACCTCAATGTTTCTTCATGAAGGGGACATTATCGGGTTTCCTGAAAGAGGTGACAGAGCAGGACTTTTATCCAGAGGAGATAGAATGCGACCATGAAAACTCAATATGCCGAGTCATGTTTAAGCGAAGGTAATCACACAAGCACTTTCTTAATGCACTCAATCAGTGAATAATCTCTTATTTTCATTGTATTTCATGTGATATAATTATGAGTTTTAGTATTCAGCTAATGCCATCGACTGGAGTGGGGATCGTTATAGAGAGGCTTATACCAGCTGTTTCCTCTGAGATGATGCCTCTTACAGTGGCGAGTAAGGGAGGCTCTTACTCTGTGGTGTCTGTGGAGGAGTCTGCTCCGGGTAACAGTGGTTTTGGGCATAGCGGTGGCGCGAGGGGTGGAAATCCACGGGGCCGATCAGGAGGCTAAGAGTCTGGTGAATCTGAATAAAATGGTACCCTGAATTGTAGAGAAGAAACGTACCAGTTCTGATCCAAACAGTCGCCTCATCAGCCAGCCAAGTCAGTCTCAGTCGCATGGCTCCGCCAAAGTCTCTTTTTAGCCTCAAGAGACCGAGATACCCGGCATGGGGTATAGAACACAAGTAGTCATACTGGAGTTTGATCATGTCTGGTGTGCCCATCATCAAGGAGCCGTTAAGCCTCAGTCTTCAAGTCAGGTCTTACTTCCCTCGTCTTGAATAATATAATCAGGAAGGGGGGTATCATGAAAAACAGCTGCAATGTAAATGGGAGACTGTGACTCACATTATCAT
>CAYUTB010000205.1:0-2899 GCA_964447425.1 uncultured Candidatus Bathyarchaeia archaeon | reverse complement strand
TGATTTCACGAGTACGGGTAGCGCTGTACTGAATATTCGTGGCCAGTGCAAGTTCACTGTGCTGGGCGGCATAGAGTTTGAGCTTGAGGCTGAGTTCACTGTGGGCGTGGTTCCCAGCTTTAACCAGTACACGAGGCGGTTCCACTTGGAGTTCGTTGAAGCATCCATCGATGATGTTGAGCTAAACGATACATTCCATCTGCCGAGCAACGTGATCATCAAGCTGAACGAGGTGCTCGCCATAGGCATGGAGGAGTTCCTAACATATGATCTCACAACCATCGAGTTGAGCCCGGTGCTCTACAGCGCCGAGCTACCCTACATGCCTCCGGGTGACGCCAACAAGCTGGCCATCGGCATGGGTAATGTGAAGATATTCAACAACAACGTGATGGCTGCGGCAGCCAATCTTCTCGGCTACACTGGTGGAAACATCAACACGGTTTATGATTTCACGGATAGTAACCACGCCGGTGTGGGTATCAATGAGGGCGCCATGCACAGGGTCTATGATTTCTGGTGGCAGAGGACTACACACCCCAAGTCTGTGACCCAGACTGGCAGTAAGGACTTTGATATGCCGGATATAGTTGACTGGATCGATGATCTTGTTGACTGGGTTGCGGCGGTTCTAACCCTCGGCATCGTGGATGTGGACATCGACATCGACAGGGTTTGGGCTGATTTCGGGGCGACGGTGAGGTTCGGTAAGTTCAACTTTGACCTCAAGCCCGGGAACAAGATAATACTGGATGGCTCCATCTCGGCGGATATCTGGCTGAAGGCATATGTTCAGATCACAGAGACCACTGAGCTCTTCTGGGGGCTCGTGGATGTGGATGAGACAACCAGCACGGTGAAGCTCTTCGACCTGAGCATCAACGGCTTAACAGTGAACATCGACTCAGCCGAAGCAACCGTGTACCTTGACTCATCCAACAGGTTGACAGCGGATATCACTGATCTTGATATCACCTTCCCCCTTCCATGGGATATCCCAGAGTTCCTACTGGACTATGTCGTGGACTGGGTTGTTGATCAGATCGTGGATAACCTGCCGCCGCTGGTGTTGTTCCCGGCTATCTTCGAGCAGACAATACCTGATACATCCATCACGGTTGAGGCGACGGTGAACAAGCTGGTGATAGATGAGACTGAGGCGCTGGTAGCCGCTAACATCGAGACATCTAGCTTGGGCAGCTATGCCCCATATTGGGCGAATAAGAACCCTGAGAGCCTTGAGGTCCATAAACGGGACTGCGAGTGGGCGCATAGGATAGCAATGAGGCATAAAGTGTACTACTGTGACCTTGAGAAGGCTTTTGCCGACGGCTACGATGGATGCGCATACTGTCTACCAAAGTATCATCATAGATAGGCTTCAACTCCTATTTTTTTTATTATCAATATGTTCAGCATACTGTGAGCGTAAACATTTGTTGTAGCGATGATATCCTATACTTTGATGCGTTGGTTAGCTACCTAGATTACATCTCACCCACATAATGGCTGGTGAAGGGAGCACTTTACTGTAAGAAGACGGAAAATTACTATGGTTTAGAGTAGCTTTGATAAGAATTTAAGGCTGAACAACGGGTCCCTGAAGGCGATCCCGAGTACAGTCCTGACAACTTTTCTGCCATTGACCAAGTCCAAGATGTCCTCCTGCTTGATCATGTCAGCCACCTTGTTCATCTCAGCATCAGATAGTTTGTCAGCCAAGTCCAGTATCCTCCTGCTATCTCTGAGGTTCTTGCCCCAGGCTTCATCGAATAGCCTGTGATACTCCTGAAGCCTCTCAGCGGACACATCACTCTCCTTGACTGCCTCCGCCCCTACTTTTCCCGCGATCTTTCCAGCAACGATGGAGGCGTGGATTCCAGCCCCCGTGAGTGGCACCACCATGCCGGCTGCGTCCCCAACCAGCATCAATCCGTCCATGACTATCTTGTCAAGGGGGCCTGTTGATGGGCAGATTCCACCTGTCTTTCTCGTGCGTGGTTTGCCTTTGAACCGGGGGTCGTTGTTGATGAAATCATCCAGAACCTGTATGGCTGGCTTTGAACGGTCCGTCCGTATGCCGAGTCCTACGTTTGCCACTGATCTGCTCTTTGGGAAAACCCAGACATAGGCGCCGGGTACCACGCTGCCGATATAGATCTCGCTGGCGTTAGGCTCCTCAAGGTCGAGATCAGTCAATGTCCACTGTGCAGTTATTCCGAAATCGTCGAAGTATCGCTTGAGCCCAGCGCTGCGCCTGATAACACTCGCATGCCCATCGGCGCCGATGACCAGCTTTGCCCTGATATCAAACTCCTCGCCATCTCGCGCCGCTCTGACGCCTACTACAGCACCATTCTCCTTGATGACTCCCAGCGCCTTGGTGTGATTCATCATCACCGCCCCGGCGGCTTCAGCTGAATCGGCTAGAGCCTTGTCATAGTGCTCCCTGTTGAGGGTGTAGCCCTCAATTTCCTTGTGGGTTATGTCGACGCTCTTCCCGCTGGGCACAATGAGCTTGATCTTGTGTATCTTCTGGGCGATCAATGGCTCAACTGGTTCAAGACCAGACTCTATGAATCCCTTATGGCTGAGCCCCTCGGCGCAGTAGACTGGGGTTCCCGCTTTTTCATGCTCCTCAAGTATAAGCACCTTCGCTCCGTTCTCTGCTGCTGTTCTCGCGGTAAGGGCTCCTGCTGGCCCTGCGCCGACGACGACGATATCATACTCGGTAATATCGGAGCTCATTTTCAATAATGAGAGAACGCTTCCATTAATTCATTTGTATTAAAGAGCCGATTTATTGCCTGTGAACCTCTCGAAATCGGGACTTCAGTCCAAAGTACATGTCGCGGATACTCCTTGCGATGGCTCTCGTAGTCATGCTTGTTTATCATTC
>CAYUTB010000204.1:0-2928 GCA_964447425.1 uncultured Candidatus Bathyarchaeia archaeon | reverse complement strand
ACATAGATAGAACCCTTACTCTTGGCCCCGGACGATATTAGTTCCAGGTTAAAATGGATCCGGACAACATCCTGATGGACGCCTCAGTGTTCAGCTCTACATCGCTTGACAAGAGGACACGAGACGAGTCCGTGATCAGCAAGACCATGAAGAACCTTGACGTTATCTTCATACCCCTAGACCTTAATCGAAACTCCTTCGAAGAGACCATGGAGTACCGGGCTTTCGTGAACAAGCAACAGAGGTTCATCAAAGATGTTTACCCGATCCCGGAAAGCCACTTCATATTCGACACCTACACGCTTGATCTGCCAACATTAACCGTTGGCCCGATCTTCTCTAAGAGGCTCGGGCTCATGAATGAACTTGCTTACGTCTCAGTAATTGAAGGCGGCTCAAAGATGGTGGCAATATTACCTGATAGCATGGACTGGTGGGAACCTGAAGTTTGGGGCTACTCAACCTATTACATGAGGGCCGGGATAAAGTACATCGATTATTTCCTACCATACAACACCAGGGCGGTCCTAGTGCGGTATGGGGCCAACGAGGGAGTTTCAGCCCACGAGATTGGGCACACCTTGGGTCTAAACAGGTATCGAGGTGAGGAGGAGTATCAAACCCATGCATTCTACGGCAAACAGGTCGAAGGGCTAATCGAGAAGGACGGCAAAATATACAATATAACTAACGTTAACGAGCTTCAAACCGCTCTCAGGGCAGCCAACGGCGCCCCCGCCGACAGGGTTTTCTGCTTCATGGGATCAAACGAGGCGACTCAGGCACAGAGGCAGCTGGGCGTCTGGATCTGTGACGAGACCATGCATGACCTCTTCAAGTTCCTGAAGGACCCACCGGATGAGCACATCCTCTACGTGGCGGGTACCATCTACCAGAACGACACCATTAAGTTCGATAGGTGGTACCAGACCGTAGGTCTACCCGATCCTCAGGATACCGGTGATTACATCGCCCAATGTGTATCAGGTTCGGGTACTGTGCTCTACTCCACTGGGTTCGGGGTCTCCGACCAGGAGTTTTTACCCTTTGGATTCATCATACCTTACCAAGATGGCGTCTCTGAAATCGTTTTCAAACATGGTGATGTTGAGCTTGGCAGGCGTTCGCCCTCTCCAAACAAACCAACGGTATCACTGTCACCCGTCTCCGCTCAGGGTGATCAGGCATCAATCTCGTGGAGTCCAACCGATGGCGACGGAGACACCCTCGCATCCTCCGTGCTGTACAGCAATGATAACGGGGTAACCTGGAGTATGGTGGCACTTCATACCGGCGGAAATTCGTACACACTGGATATGGCGGGTCTTCCAGGGGGGATAAGCTGCCTGGTGAAGGTGGTGGTCAACGATGGGTTCAACACGGTCGAGGAGGTGTCCAATCCCTTCAACGTGGCATCAAAGGTCCCTGAATGCATGATCCTGACCCCTGCTGATGGATCAAAATTCGGTACCGGCGCGGAGGTTAGCCTCAGCGGCGTGAGCTACGATCCTGAAGATGATGACCTGCTGGTTGAATGGATCTCAGACATCGATGGCAATCTGGGAACCGGTGATACAATCAACTCCTTATCTCTCAGCAATGGACATCATACGATAACGCTGAAAACAACTGATAGCTCAGGTTTATCCTCCACCGATCAGGTGACGTTAACTATCGATGACGCGGTGACAAAGGTAGCGGATCATTTCCTCTGCAAGTCAATCAGCGAGGATGGTTCACCCAACGACATCAAGACGAGTTTCTGGTCGGATGAGACCATCATAAGCCTCGTCAGGGTAGCCAACGCTGTTCCAGGAGACACAATAAACTGGCTCTTCCAAGGAAAAGGGATCACCCAAAAGTATAACTACACTATCAAAAACATGGGAGACACCGGAGCTTATGCAGCGCTTAACCTCTCCATGTTCAACGTCGAAGATGTGTTGGGAACATGGACAGTTTCAGTGGGCATCAACGGAGATGAGGTCTTAACCTCTAATCTCGTGGTTGAGGAGAGGCAGGAACCATTGACTGGTTTCTTATGGTGGGGCGGATTCATAGGGTTAGCCATTATAGTTGGCTTGTCTGCAGGAGGATACATGCTTCTCAAGCGGAGAAAGCCAAGGGATCAATCCCATTTACCGCAGCCAACGCGGACTCAGGGCCAAGTCCAAAAGTTCTGCACAGAATGCGGTAATCAAACTACTTGGATCGAGCAGTATCAGCTCTGGTACTGCTACAACTGCGAGAAGTATCTTGATTAGCCTCCCCTTTTTTTCGAGGCGTAATCTACAATTTTATACAGATTGGTTTACATGAAAGTGGTAACGTATTCAAGGTTGAGTTGGAGTTGGGCGCAGAAAAAATACTCGGCGTAATAGAGAACGTTCAAACGCGTGCGCATATTATAGGCAATTCATACCCGTCGATCTCTACTTTAAAATCGGGATACCCCTTTTTCTCCATGAGAGTTAATTTATGTCCTTCTAAAATATGCCAAGACCCAATGTAAAGCTCAATCATTATATCTCTGAATTGAAGAGGATCAGATATTCTGGAAATTATATTAGTTTTTACCACCTCATCCCCATATTTTTCAAACGACTCCATAGAAGTTTCTTGTAGGTTTCCGCCAGAAACATTTGAGATAACAGAGTCAAGAATCAATTAACCAATCTCAAGAATTATCTCATTTTGAATAGGCTAGGTTACTAATCCTTTTTGTTGAATAATCGTATTAAGAATATCCCATCCTTGTTTTCCTGGGTGTCTGTGATTTTTCGTGTGAGTGCTATTTAGGGACAAGGCAGCGCGCGTAGAGAGAGGGACCCTAGGTGCGTGGGATGGGGTTCGAACCCCACTGTCAGTGGTGATATCACCACATCTTTATCAAATATTTTATCATCACTTCACCATAACTCATATCAT
>CAYUTB010000203.1:0-2942 GCA_964447425.1 uncultured Candidatus Bathyarchaeia archaeon | reverse complement strand
CTCATGATGTCCTCTGTGACATGTGCCGCGATCTGCACCACACCCTGTGGGCTAGAGACTCGAACCTGTGAGCCCTGTTTTATTCCACGCTCCGCGGCGTCCAATGGGTTGATCCATATGGCTTGTTTCTCTCGTTCCCTGAACCACTCTATGTTATAGTTCTGTGAGTTGATGCGGTAACGGCTCCTGGGCGTAACCAGCCTCAAAGGATACGCTTCGCATGTCGATAACACTATGCTTGTGGGCGCCGGGCTTGAGCCCATCAACGCGTATGCCTCGGAGCTGATCTGTATCCTCCCCGATGGCGTGTTCAGTGGATGCTTCACGGGGTCCGTGATGAAGTCGCTGAATGGCACCCGTTTCTGCTCCATGCCCCAGTGTATGCCTTCACGCTTGAATTCATCGTAGTCGGGTATCTCAGAGTTCTCGATGAAGAATCTGAGCCACTGCTCCGCTGTTCTACCCTCGCTGAACTCTTCCCCGAAGCCCAGCCTCTCGGCTAATTCACAGAAGATATCGTAATCGTTCATGGTATCTGGTAATGGGTCATGTATCTTATTCGAGAAGAGCACAAAGTTGCCGCCCCCGAGCGTGATATCCTCCCTCTCAAGGAAGGTCGTCACAGGCAACACGACATCACTGTACCGGGCTGTATCAGTCATGAACCGTTCATGAGTCACCGAGAAGTCAACCTTCTTGAATGCCTCTATATTCTTGTGAACATCGCTTCCCTGTATCAGATAGTTCCCGCCCACACTGTAGATGACCCGAATATCCGATGGGTAGCCGCCTTTCCTGCCTTCCAGCACCGCGTCTGGCCAAGTATAAGTTGGAGTAATGGTTCCAGTCGGGTTATCCGGTACATCGATCACGCCGACTCTTGGACCCGGTAGAGTACCTGTGTAGCTTCCTGATGTGCCTCCCAGTATCCCGATGTTGCCGGTGGCTGCTTGAAGCGAGATGGTGAGTCTTACGGCTTCTTCTCCGCCTATGGTTCGCTGCACGCTGAGCCCGGGTATCAACGCGGTGGGTTGTTTCTCTCCGTATAGATTCGCCAACCACCTTGTCTGCTCAGATGGTGTGCCGCATATCCGTTCAGCCCACTCAGGTGTCTTGGCTACCCCGTCATCCAATCCGAGGACATGGGCTTCTAGTTTTTCGAAGCCATAGGTATACTTGGATAGATAATTTCGGTTGATGGCATCATTTTTTATTAGTTCATGGAGTACAGCCAGCATCAACGCCGAGTCAGTGCCCGGGTAGACCTGAACCCAGTCAGTGCAGAGGGTCTTCACCGTTGTTGTGCGTCTTGGGTCGATCCCGATTACCTGCACTCCCCGAGCCCTAGCCTCCCTGATATAGGACTCGAACTGGGCTCCAAAGCGGTTGTCAACGACGTTGGCTCCCCAGAGTATGATTAATTCGCTGTGCTGTATCGTGGCTGGGTCTGTGCCAGCCTGTATAGTGCCCAAGACGTATGGTGTGGCATAGGTTGTCGCTGCCGTGCTGTAGCTCAGGTACCTAGCCGTGTAGCCACCGTACATGCTGAGGAATCGTTTGGGTAGCCTTGATGTGTTGTGAAGAGCTCCCCGGGGTGAACCTGAGCCACCCAAGTAGAGCACCGAATCGGGTCCATAATGGGCTCGGGTCTCGGATAGCTTCTCAGCCACAAGACTCAACGCCTCTTCCCAAGTCGCTTCACGGAATTCTCCGCTGCCTCGTTCACCCGTCCGGATGAGGGGTTTAGTCAGTCTGTCCTTGTGGTACTGCATGTGGGCTAGCTGGTATCCTCTTATGCATCCCTTGAGGTATTTTCCGCCAAGCGGGTTGTCTGTGATCCTCGTAATCCTGTCCTTCTCCATGTACGCTAGGAGTGCGCAGCCTCCGCCGCAGTCAAAGTTGCACGCTATCGGGACGCCATCGGTGCTCATCAATAATCTCCCCGTAGAATGGTTTGTGTGTTAATAAGTTCAATAGACTAGTCCAGTCCTCTATCCCATTTCTGATACACAGCCTCTACCCCATCACCCACTACCTCAATGTCAGTTATCTCCCCCATACCCGCCTCGCAGAGCCACCTAACATGATCAATTGTCAATGGATCGATTCCTATACATCTGGCTGCGGTTGCGTCTGCCGCCACTGGGTCTATGCTGGCGATGATGGTGTCCATCTTCACAGGTGTGCCCTCCCATGGTCCTTTCCCTAATTTACCGTAGAAGCCATCGATGACGCTCATTGTAGGCGGCAAGGTCTTACAGATGTCATAGATGACGTTGTTCATGCCGTGGCGGTGCATGAGGTATTTTTTCCGGGTTGTGAGCATCCCGAACATGTTCTTGAACCCCATGGTGATGCCTGTGTGGTGCAGTGTCTTCATGGATGGGACCGTGATGATGGCTGATTCTGTAGCGAGGCGCGCAACCTTGAACCTCTTCACCTTTCTGGGATTATCCACGACGAGCTCCACCTTATCTCTAAGCTTCCTCATATTCACATACTCTGAGCCAAGACGCTCGATAACCTCCATCATACCAGTCTCATGGATCGCAGAGTCAGGCGAGGTAATACCCCCATCAGTCTCAACAACGATAGCTCTCTTACCGAGTCCCTGCACTTTTGTGATTACTGCCTCGATTACTATAGGGTCTGTTGTTATCCCCGTCTCATAGGTGTGGCTTGTGATGAGATTGGGCTTGATCAGCACCGTATCATAGGGTTCCAAGGCTTCCCTGTAGTTGATGAGCTCTAAAGCCCTGTAAACTGGTTCTAGTCCACGTTCCCCTTTGACAACCGCAACCCGCGACATACCACAACATACAGGGAACCAGATTTTAATCATACCCTAGGGGAGGGGAGGGGGTAAATAATCCGCCTTGAAAACAGCCCTATTTCAATGAGACCAGCCCCAGAACAGACCAGAATCGATCCCGTATAGTGTA
>CAYUTB010000202.1:0-2986 GCA_964447425.1 uncultured Candidatus Bathyarchaeia archaeon | reverse complement strand
AAAAAAGTGTATGGTGAGACTGTTTAGAGCCTGTACTGCTCACCCTTCACAGGGGGAACCACGCTGCCATATATCTCACTGAACTTATCCGCCCCCTCAGTATGAACAGGGAACACCTTTCCCGGAGCAATAATCCCCAGCGCAGCCTCAAGATCACCCCTGCTCATATGCCCCGACGCGTGTAGCTGATGATACTTTAGCCCAAAGTGGCTCAGCCAGTTCTGCAGCACCTGCTCCTCAATATCCTCATCGGTAAACGGCTCACTCATACTATAGATAAAGTGACTCCCCTCCGCTGGGCGAATATCGATAAGCTCCGTGAAGCTATAGAAATCCAGATTCACAAGATACCGTTTCGGGAACCTGCGCAGCTCCTCACTAGTAACCAGCCGATCCAAATACTTGCGCTCCCACACATAGTAATCCCTCTCATCATACTGCCCCGACTTTTTCCGCTTATAATAGACCCGGATGAAATCATCCCGCATAGGATCAGGTAAATCCAGATGCTCATCCTCCTGCAACGCATCTAGCAGATACGCTGTCTTGGGGTGAATCACCAATACGCGCCCACTGTCCCGAGCAGCCTCATAAAACGTCCTCCACCTATCCATATCCCGACTCGGCTGCGTAAAAATCACGGACTTGTTATCCCGATCCGCCTCAGCGCACACATCCCTGACCCCTGCAGCCACCTCAGCCTCACTCAGATGCTTCCTCTTGCCGCTTCGCACCATGCGGGTGCCCTCACAGATCAATACATCAGGCTCAGCATCATGAGCCGCTTGCAGAAACTCCCGCGTCATATCACTACGCGGACCATGAACCCTCATATCCCCAGTGTAGACGATGGTGTTCTCACTCGTGTGAATGATGTACCCATACGCTGCTGGGATACTGTGATCCACGTGAATGGGATGCACCTCAAGATCATCCACCCGTACCACATCCCCAGTCCTGAAACCCCTGTAATCATGCCGCCCATAATTCGCAAACGGGCTCGTCTTCTCCATAGAATCCATGAAGAAACGCGTCCCCTTCCCTAGATTCACAGGGATATCGGGGTCAACGAAACATAGATGATTCACATGATCAGCGTGACCATGCGTCAGAAAAACGCCCTGAAAACGAGGCTCCTCATAACCGAGATCAGTAAAACCCAGAACATCCTCCGAGTACAAACCACTTATCCTGGGCAATAACCCGAACTCAAAATAATCCCTGAGCCCATTCCCCCTCCGGGGCTGAAGCCAGTTGATGAAGTACTCTGTGCCCATATCGAAGCTCTGACCAAAATCCAGCCAGACACGGGTATCCCCATCCCCCAGCAGAATCTTGTTCCCCCCGATCTCGTTCACACCCCCGTAAAAGGTAAGGAACACCATAACATCAGAGAATACCCCCACACTATATTATCTCTGGGGTAAGGAATAATACCCCCGAAAACAACACATACCGTATGCCAGCCAAAGCAGTCGCAGTCACAGGCTTCAAAAACAGCGGAAAAACCCGCGTAGTAGAAGCCCTCACAACCGAGCTAACCCGACGCGGATACAAAGTAGGCACCATAAAACACACCGCCGACGACATCGCCCTCGATACCCCCGGCAAAGACACCAGCAGGCACCGAGAAGCAGGAAGCCAAGCCACCGCCATACTGCAAGAAAACACTGCAGCCATATTCCTAGACCAGCACATCACCCTACAAGAAGCAGCCCAAAAACTCGGACCCCTCGACTACCTCATCATAGAAGGCTTCAAGACACTGAACACACACCCACGAATCCTAGTCCCAAGAGATAACACGGAAATCGACAAACTAAGAAACGACCTGGAGATCGCCATAGTAAACCTCCCCGAGTCCAGATTCCACATGAACACCGAGATACCCCAACTAGAACTAACCCAGATAGAGGAACTCGCAGACATCATCGAAAACAACGCCTTCCCACTCCTCCCCGGCTTGAACTGCCACAGCTGCGGCTACCCCGACTGCAAATCCATGGGCGCGGCGCTCCTCGCAGGAGAAGCCAAGATAACCCAATGCATAGGTTACGGGTCACTTTTCAAACTCCGAGTAAACGACGTCGATGTCCCACTCAACAGCTTCACCCGCGCCGCCATGCAGAACGTCATCCTCGGCTTCATAAAGGCCCTCAAAGGCGGCGAAGAGGCGCGAAAAGTAGCCTTGGAGTTCGAGCAAGAATGACCGATCAACCTCTAAACATCTGCATCGACAGCAACGAGGCATCAAAGCAGCATAGCATCATCACTTACCTCAAATTCAACGGCTTCAACGTCGAGATAAAACCCCTGCCAGTATGCGACTACGTGGTAAGCGATCGTGTCGGTGTTGAACGCAAAGACGCATCTGATTTCCTCGGCAGCATGAAAGACGGGCGCGTCTTCAACCAGGCACGAGACATGGCGGAGATCTACGAGAAACCAGTTATCATCCTAGAAGGCTCCATGAAGAAAGCCCTCAAGAGAAGCCACATGAAACCCAGCAGCATCTACGGAGCCCTCAGCAGCCTAGCCCTAGACTACGGGGTAAACATCATACCCACTGATGACCCGGAATCCACCGCAGTGCTACTGCACAGGCTGGCTTATCGTGAACAAGCCAAAGAGGAACGAACCATCCAGCTCAGAAGCATGAACCGCAGCCTATCCCTAGACCAGCAGCAGATATTCCTACTCAGCGGATTACCTCAGATCGGTACAACACTCGCAGAGGACCTGCTCAACACATTCGATACCCCCTATAAGGTTCTGGTGGAGTTTGCGCAAGCCGAGATACACACCAGCCCCTCGGGTAAGACCAAACGCCTAACGGGGCCACTGACAGACGTCAAAGGAGTCGGACCCAAGATCGTTGAGAGCGCCCAGCAGCTACTCCACGAATCCTATCCCCACCTCTGCGGAGTCAAGAAATAATGCCTCATGGGGCAAATCTAAATGAATTTAGAGGAAGAAGCTGTTAAAC
>CAYUTB010000201.1:0-3052 GCA_964447425.1 uncultured Candidatus Bathyarchaeia archaeon | reverse complement strand
AATCTGATCTTTATAGCCTTCTTCTTTCTTTAACCCTTGAATAAAATAATCCAGTTTATTTCCATCCATCAGTGATGGGCTCACTACGATGTTTTTTTGTACTATCTTTGATGGGTTATATTCAACTGTCTTTGATTGAAGCTCTATTTTGCCACATTTTGGGCAAACGATATCCCCGTACCGGCTCTTTTGGAGAAAAGTACCGCACTTTGGACAGAATTTTCTATCTAACCAACTGTCCACTTTGCCCACAGACAACGAAGCTACCTATGCCTTCAAAACTTTTATGCACACAAGATAGATATATGGCGCTCTTGGTCTCGTTTTACTAGATATTTTCTGAATAATCTTGTGGACTATTTGATTAAAAGTTATTTACAGAATAAATTATTGTATATGTCGTGAGTTCAACTCAGGTTTTTTCTGATGCACGTACGGTTCGTCGTCATCCCATAGAAACAATAATTCATCGATAAAATCCTCTTCATCTTCTTGTTCCTCTTCTCTATTCTTCGGGATTAAAAAGGATAAGAAGACAGCTAATAGGAAGAAAAGAGGCCGCATGGTTATAGTTCGATTGTTTTTCCCTTTTCGACTAGTATTGTTTGTGGGAAACTTTGTTGGAATGTTTTCGGTTTCTCAGTGTGTATAGGTATGACCTTCTTGGGTTTAACTCGATTAATGAATTCGATTATATCGGGTCCGCATGCGTGTCCGCTCGCGTGGAACTGATATGGCTTGTATTCATGGTCTGGGTTTATCTCAAAGTGTTTTAACCAGCGGTGGAGCCTCTCATCTGATAGTTCCATTCTTGCATTGAATGGCTCACATTGTGCGCGTATGTACAATGACCTGGGAGAGGGTTGTATATCAAGTAGGTTTTTGAAGCGGTAGAAATCAAGGTGTAACACATAAGCACTAGGATCTTCGTGTAGATCATAGGCATAGACTCCTTTTTCTAGGTGACATGTATCGGTGTTTCTGCTGTCTTTCTTACTGTCCCAGAGATCATAATCCATTAAACCCGCTTTATGTTTGGATTTCTTATAATCGTCCTCGGAGTAGATCATGCTCTCACAGCGTTCAACGAATACAGAGGCATCTTCATCGTAGATGTTTCTGCCAAACCTTGCCAAGGTGTATGCTAATCGTGGATCAAATACAGGTATGCGGCCTTCAGCTAAGGCTGCATCACGCACAGTCTCATATCGTTCGAGGTCTTTCCATGCGAAACCAACCATTACCAGTTCTTCTGTTTCGGATACTATGTCTTGGATGTTTTGTTGTACTTGTTTCTCATTATCTGGCTCTGTGTCTTCGATGTTTGTTCCTTCACTTATCATGATGTCAGGTGCTAATCCGTCTAGGTTTGAGAGATCCGGGTTAACTCGTCCATGGAATCGTATATCGCCTGTGTAGAGGATCTGTGTGTCGTCTGCTTCGACTAGACACGCCATTGCTCCGGGTACTGAGTGGGATACGTTGAATCCAGTTATGGTTATCTCGTTTTCTGTAGTATACGGTGTGTTGGGTTTGAAGTCTGGATAATCTCTGGGTACTGGATCATCACTGTCTATGAAATATGAATCTGGGAAGAAACCGGCTTTTCTGCTTTTAATTAATCGTGGCTTCATCTCCAAGAGGTCTGATTGGTATCCGCTCATGTTTCCGACGTCACTTATGGCTTTAGTTAGCCTTTTTGTTTCCTCACTACAGATGATTGGCATATTACCCAAGTAACCTATGTATCCTGAGTGGTCTAAGTGAGCGTGTGAGACCCATAATGCGTCAGGGGTCCATCCTGTTTCTTTTTCCTCTTCATAGCTTTTCAGAGGTTTATCCCAGTACTGTTGGACGCTTGGTATGCATGCATCTAAACCCTCTGGGCAGAAGGCGTCATGCCTGTATACGCCGTTTATTTTTGGCAGTAATCCGAGAGTGGTTAGATCATAATACTCGCTTTTTGATCTTGGCTGTAAGAATTCCTCAAAATATTCTGCTTCCTCTTTGAAGGATTGACCAAAATCAAGTAATAATCCTCCTTTCTTAAAATTTACATGAATCTTGTTTCCACCGATCTCGTTTACTCCGCCATAAAAAGTTAAGTTAGTCATTTTAGTTTTCTCAGAAATCTATTTTTAGTTTCAATAATTCTCGACATATCTCGAGATCACGTTCTAGCTCTAGAGGCGTCTCTCCACTGAGGAACCGTACTTTATACTCAAAATTGTTTTTGCCCCTGAACTCTCCGAAAATTAAAAGCCTGTTAACCTGAATCACCCCAAGAACACCCGCAAGATTACATAACAAGTTACACAACTGCTCGGGAGAGCAATATGCTGGTTGGATAACCGGAGGCAGTTTTAAGAGAATATAATTTACTCCGATTGAATCACAAAAATCCACCATCCCTTTATCACCAGTTAAAATAACTGGGAAAACGCTGCTATTAGACTGGTACTCCTTAACAGCCTCCACAAAGAGCCTGTCATTCTGCTCCTTATCCCTCAAAAGTTTACCAGTACGAACAGTAGCATATACCCGGTTAGAATACGCTCGATACTCCTGTAACGCAAGATTATATGCAAGCCTGCTCTGTTTTCGTCTACCATTAAAAAACTCGTCAAGCAACGTTCTCTGGTACCTTATCACTGGTTTGAGCTCTGAGAGAAGAGCGGGGCTGAATTTCTTGTTCAGCATATTTGTGATCTCTTTCTGAACGGTCTCAACAAGAAGTATCTCCTCTGGCTTGATTAATCCCGACGATAGGAACTGGTTGTAAAACAGGTTAGTGTCTGGAGCATAGACTACCCTGGCTCTTAGGTTACTGTAAGTCTTGTATTCATGTCTAAACTCTTCTAGATTCGAGTATGTGATCAGGTTACTTGCTAGGAAACATTGCCTATAATCACTGTATGATGGTTTTTCGCTATCCCAGAGCTCAGAATCTGAACTAACGGGACTACTATCTATGTGGATTTCAAGCTCATAGTGCTTGTCGTCTGCTTCAGCTGAGAATATCTGCTCATTGGTTAAAGGGTAATCAACACCG
>CAYUTB010000200.1:0-3053 GCA_964447425.1 uncultured Candidatus Bathyarchaeia archaeon | reverse complement strand
CGGAGTCTTTCAGTTGACCCGTTCTGAGATAAGTGAGTATGTCCTGAAATAGTCTAGGTGTCTTGACGAGGCGGTTAGCAGCGTCCTCGGCGTGTTCCTCGGTGAACCTGTACTTTTTTATCAGTTCTTCTTTGAGGTATATCCAGTTGTTGAAGTTTTCACTCATCTTTTTTCACCTATTTATTGCCCCATAGATTGTTGAGGTTATCAAATAGCTTATTGCTGATCTCGTGCCCAAACGCTCGGGCGTCCCTTTCTATGAACTGCTCACCATAGCGTACATAATCGTCCTCGCTTGACTCATAGTGGTTAATGTTGTAGCTACATATCTTCTGGAAGTCGTTTCCATCAGCTTTAGCTTGGGCGTCTTGGTATACGTGTCTAATCTCATGGACCAGAGTTCTCACAGCTTTCTGTGGGTCTTTGAATATGTCACTAGAGGTATAGACTATAACTGTAGCCGGGGCGCCATCTTTTGAGGGGATCTGTTTTCCACCTAGAGTAGGGTCTGTAGAGTTATTTTCAAATTTCAAGTTCATTTCAAGACCTAGCTCTTTCTTAATGAGATCTGATAGATTCTTCATGAGTTCCCCTTTTTCATCGCCCGAGAGGTTTTTCCATTTCTCGGGGTTGAGTTTGTCCGAGGTGCTTCCGTCCAGCCCGTTCCATATGCTGTCCACTATTTTTTGGTTTAACTCTGTGTCGATAACTGGATCCTTCGTGAACATTCTTACATCTAAACTATATGTCTCCGAGTCTTTCATGCCAATAAGATAGTCTGGAATGCCTTGGGGAAGGTATCTTGTATAATGTTCCCCGGATTTATCGACGTATTGCCCGTTTGGGTTTTTTTCGTAAACCCATTCACTGAGATCTCGATCGTAGGGATTAGCGTCATTATATTTTATATTAACATAGTCGTCATTGAGTAACTTAACCTTAGATAGCTGCGTTGATCGCATTCCGGCGAGGAACGCGGCGCTAAGCGCCGAGACCGTTGAGACAGGAAGCCCTTTTTTCACTAGCTCCTCCATCAGCCACTTGTTATTTAGTAGTGCATCCCATCCGCCGTTTTCCTTGATGCCGCCGTCGTCAGCCATAACGCTTGGTAGTACAATCGCTGAAGCGGTTATGAGCAGCAGTAACACCATCATGACGCCTGTCCGCTGATTCCTGCGTCCGAGAATAAACATAGATGCAACACTCGCTAATGCCAGCGCGGTGAAAACTCTGATTGCTGTCGGTGAGGGATTATAGAACGTCAGATAGCCAAACCCGATACATGATCCCAGAAGCATGAGTGTTGGTAGAGCCGGGTCTGGGAGATCAACCTTCTCACCTCTCTTAATAAGACTAGATACGTCTCTTATTCCTAATCTTAACGCTGTCAGAAGGATGCTTTCTTTTTGTGAGATTATGATTGTTAAAACCATGAGGGACATGGTTGGCACTGTGGCTACTGTTAGATAGTTAAATCCAATGATGAAGCTGACAGCTAAGCCGGTTAGTATCATCGGTAGTGCGGTGAGCTTAGCCCTAATCAGCGATTTGGCTACCCAGATGGGTGTTGTTACTAATAGTTTGATGGTTTTCTTGATTCCTTTTCCTCTTATCATACCGATGAACCACCAGAACAGGTATGTTATAGTAACGTAGAACAGCAGAACCTTGGGGTCGTTTTCTTGTCCCCATGTTAAAATTATCGACTTCACGAATTGACTGCTCGAGCCTGGAGCCCAGCCATCGTTAACCCAACCTATGTAGTAGAGATGTATCGCGTTTGAGATGACAGCCGAAAGAGCAGTCATCAGGATCATGCTCTTGATGATGCTTGGTATCCCCAGAACTAGCGCCTTGGCTACAGTGAATATGAATTGGATCAGGTTTCTTGGTCCTGCTGCAACATAATCGTTATTTGAGATATTCTCTGTTTATAGATTATTCTATAAAATAAAGTAAAAACAGGTAAAATCTTATAAAAATATTAAAACTTCTCCTATAAAAATTATTGTTTACATTTATAATGTGAAGTAATCGATTTTGATGCCGATGCTCTCTCCGTATGGAGTGTTGGCTTCTGCTAGTTGGATGGGGGCGAAGGCTATGTAGCCTACTATCAGGATGGCTATGAGTGAAAAAACGAAGAGCTTACACCGTTTGTCAGTTATGACCTTATTTTCCTTTCTTTGGTTTGCGCGCGCTATTTTATTGATAGAGTTTACATGATTTCTTGGTTTGGTTTTGTTATGCTGGTTTCTATGTTTTGGTCTGGCCAGATCCGGGTGCCTTCAGCTATTATGATAAGGTCCTCGATCTTTACGTTGTCAGAGATTACAGCGTTGCTGATCCGTACGTTGTTCCCGATTCGGCAGTTGGCTCCAATAATTGAATCTGTTATCATTGTGTTTGAGCCGATGACAGTGTTCTCCCATATTATGCTGTCGAGTATTCTAGTGTTCTCTCCGATTATGGTTTCGGGGTTGATTGAGCTGGCTCGTTCCAGTTTGTTGGTTTGGAGCATCTTATTTGCCCTGAGGTAGTCTCGGGGGACCCCGATGTCTATCCACTCCCCATAGTACCTGTAGCCCTTTAACTGAGCCTCTTCGGCTAGTTTTGGGTACACTTCGCGCTCGATGGAGACTTTACGCATCGGTGGGATATAGTCGAATATGCTGGGGTTGAGGGCGTAGCAGCCTGCGTTGATCCAGTTGCTCGGCGCCTCTTCACGTGTTGGCTTCTCCACGAATTCCCGTATAGTGTCTTCGCCGCTGAATCTTACGACTCCATATCTGGTTGGGTTCTCGACCTCTTTTAGGGTCAGTGTAGCTACAGCCCCATTGTTTCTGTGAGTATACAAAAGTTCATTGTAGTCGATGAAGCTGAGAATATCACCGTTCAGCACTAGAAAGTCATCACCCTCAATGTATTCTTGGGCTAGTTTTATTGGGCCACCTGTGCCTAGTGGCTCTTCTTCAAGGTTATAGACGAGATTGACGCCGTACTTCGCTTCGCCGAGGTATTCCCGGATCTTCTCCGCGTGGTTGTTAACCGCG
>CAYUTB010000199.1:0-3058 GCA_964447425.1 uncultured Candidatus Bathyarchaeia archaeon | reverse complement strand
GCTTCTCAGAATAACCTCCTCAAGATGGCTCGCTGTGCAGAGTTCTGAGACTGGAACTATCCACTGCATGGGTATACCGTTGCTGTTCCTGATGATCGCCTGGTAGACGACTGAGCGGGCGAAGCTCGAGGGGAACAATACCCTCTTGCCGCCGCTGATGTGGGTAAGATGCTCTACACCGGTGATGTACATGTTATCCCGGTATACCAGCCACGAGACGATAGCCTTGGCGATACTCTCGATAATAGCTCCCTCGGGTCCACCTGCGAACCCCCCGGCTATGCCGAATCCAGCGTTGATGCCGAAGTATCCTCGACTCTGAAGCACAAGGGCAGCTGTGATCATATCGTACTGAACCTTAACGTCGGGCAAAACAGACAATAGGAATCCGTCTGTTGATCTTAGCCCAGCAACAGGGTCAACTGTGGCTAGGAAAGAAGAAGCCGTAGCAGTGATGGGGTAATAGACAATAGCGGCTCCCGGTCTCCCCACCTTCCTTATCCCCTCCCTGAGCCATGTGGCTTGACGCTGCGATGCGTATGCCTCAAGAGGCTGACCGTAGACCTCGTAGCCGTCTATCTTCGGGAAGTTGAATCCCTCTATGAAATCCATCCTCGGTATCATGGCGAAGTTCTGTACCACTAGGTCTGCGAGGTCCTCTGTGAAGGGTGCGTGATGCCCCGGGCAGAAGTTCATAGGCTCTCTACCTTCGGCTTTGTGCTGCTTCCAGACACGAGCATCCTTTTCCTCACCTATCACAACCTCTTTCTGCATCAAGCTTATCGCTTCCATGACTTCCTCCTCGGTGAACCTGATTACGCGTTCTCTGTCGAGGCAGAGGCATCCCTGATTAATTACAAAGTCCAATGCGGCTTCCCACGCTGCATCGGCTAGGCTGTGATCGGTGTTGAACCAGTTCGCCGGGTCAGCGGGGCATTTTATCTCATAGGTCTTAACCAGTTCCGTCATCTTCCTGAAAACCGCCATATCCCAGTCCTTTGAGCTCATTTTAGTTCCGTTACGCATCCTGTCAGCGATCTCAACTAGGTTAATCATGGTTCATCCTTCACCGTTTTATCTGATTACGAGTAAAATTACATATGTCTGATGAGTCTATTTTAAACCAGTGTATTGAATGAGTCAGGAAGAGATTCTACGAAGTCTATCCGAGGCTGTTCTCAGCTTCGACGCCGATGCAGCAGCGAAAGCAGCGAGAAACGCAGTGGCTGCGAACATCAACCCGGTTACAGCCATCGAGAAGGGTCTCGCGGTGGGTCTAAGAGAGATCGGGGATAAGTTTGAGGCGGGGGAGCTCTGGCTGCCCCACTTGGTTCTGGGGGCCGAGGCGATGGAGGCTGCCATAAAGGTGCTTGAGGAGCATATGCCCAAGAGTGAGCTCGAGAGCACCAGCAAGGGAACCGTCGTAATTGGCACAGTGGAGGGGGACATCCATGATCTTGGGCTCCGAATCGTAGCCTCCATGCTGAGAGCAAACGGCTTCAAAGTCTACGACCTCGGATGCGATACGCCTAGCCTAACCTTTATCACAAAAGCCAAGGAGGTAGACGCTGATATAATCGCTGTCTCCTCCCTCATGACAACGACGATGCCCTTCATGCGTGACCTGATAGACTCCCTTAACGCAGCTGGTATCAGGGACAAGTACAAGGTGCTGGTAGGGGGAGGCCCCGTGACACCGGAGTGGGCGAAATCCATAGGCGCCGACTCCTACGGAAAAGACGCGGCTGAGGCAGTGAGGATCGCTAAAGAGCTCTTAGGTAAGGAGTAATCTGATTGACCGCCCCCAGCCTATGGGAGGTCCTTGACAGGGCCTGCAACACAGGTAAAACCATGCCCAGTAAAGACTTTGATATGAAGATCTTCAAGGCGACGCAGCGGCTCGTCAAGGAGCATGATATCAAGTATGATCCAGAGACCCCTGTCTCCACTGATGACAAGTTGGCGGATGAGGTCTGGATGGCTGGGCTGGAGCTATTCACAGAGGTGGGGGCGTACTGTATGAACTCAAACAGGGTCATCAAATTCACGGAGTCCGAGATCAAGGAGGGGCTGCAGGAGCTCAGGGGTGAGACCAGCATAGGTGAGGGCTCTGAGCTGAGGAAGATCAAGCTGAGGAAGGTGGGGGACAGGAGTCCGCCGTCGGTTCTCTGTGGAGGTGTTATTGAGAGTAATGTGCCTGAGGGGGAGATGTTTGTAAAGCTCTATCAGAGCATAGCGCAGGAGCCCCTCATCGACGGCTTCTATGTGGGTCCGCCGCTTCAGTCCAGTGAGGGTAAGCTTGTCAGGTCAGGCACTCCTTTTGAGACGCATCAGGGTAAATCCATGGTCTCGTGGGTGCGTGAGGCAACGAGACGCGCTGGGAGACCCGGGATGCACTTCAAATCCGCTTGCACCGCCGCCATAGCCAATGTCGCTGCAAGTGACTCTGTTGAGGGGTTGAGGAAGACGGATGGTATAGTTGCCACCATTATGACTGAGTTGAAGACTGATTATGAGAATCTCAACAAGATAGTCTACAGCCACGATTATGGGTGTGTGACGCATGTCTATAATGGTGGGATGATCGGCGGATGGGCTGGTGGACCAGAGGGAGCCTTGATTGTTGGGATAGCCAACGCTCTGATGACGGTTATGGTTTACAGGATCGCTGATGGGCCATCATACAACGCATTGGGGTACCTGAGAGCTAGTACGCCTAACTACAGTGCCTTCGTCACCCGTCCCTGTGTATGGGGGTCCTCGATAGGTAGCCAAGCCATATCCCGGAACAGTAAGATAATCAACACAGGGTTGGCGATGACCAACGCTGGACCCGGGACAGAGATGCAGCTTCAGGAGATAACCTCAGCGCTGTGCGCCTCGTTGCCATGTGGTCGTGACGGGTTATCTCAGGGAATGAGGCGCTTCAAGGTCAAGCCATTATTAGGTAGTGGATTGGAGAACAGGTTCTGGGGCGAAGTAGGAGTCGCCATGTCCAAGGTAAGCAGGGACCTCGCGGGGCATATCGCTGAGGAGATGCTCCAAAAGTATGAACACA
>CAYUTB010000198.1:0-3061 GCA_964447425.1 uncultured Candidatus Bathyarchaeia archaeon | reverse complement strand
AAAAACCCTGAGAATGAGGCATGAAACTCGGATTCTACACAGATTATGATAAGAAAACCGTCGAGTTCGCCCACAAGGTTGGGTTCCGCTCCATGGAGCTCTCCGCTTGGCCCGACTCAAGCCTCAACGCAGAGAAGGTAACAGGCCAACGAATCAAAGAGGTCAAGAAAGACCTGAAGGAACACGATATCGAGATATCAGCCCTCGGCTACTACCCTAACTACCTCGACCCAGAGAAAGAGAAGGCAGAGGAAGCCCTAGAGTACTTCTACAAGGTAATGGAGCTAGCCAACAGGATGGAGGTAGGAGTTGTCTGCACCTTCGCTGGCAGAGACATGTACAAGTCTGTGAAGGCGAACATCCCCTTATTCGAGAAGGTCTGGAACCCCATCTGTGATGAGGCAGAGAGCAGAAACCTACGCATCGCAATAGAGAACTGCCCAATGCTGGACCGGGTAACCCAGCTCAGTGAAAACATAGCCTTCAGCCCCGAGGTATGGGATGAAATGTACAAGGCAGTACCCTCCAAGGCACTGGGCATCGAACTAGACCCCGCCCACATGGTCTGGCAGGGAATCGACTACGTCCAAGCCATCCACGACTACGGCGACCGCATCTTCCACATCCACGCCAAAGACATGGAGATCGACCACAAAGTACTGGGCAGAGTAGGCATTCTAGGCCAGACCTTCGCAGACATCATCGGGCTAGGACACGGCTGGTGGAGGGCACGACTACCCGGCTGGGGCGAGATCGATTGGCCAAAATTCATCAGCGCCCTCATCGAGGTCAACTACAAGGGAAACATCGATATCGAGCACGAGGACGATGTATTCGCCGCTGCCCACGCAAAAAACATAGAGACCGAGTGGGACATAGTCGGCGCCTATGGGCGTGAGGAGAAGGGCTTGATCCTCGGCTATAACACGCTCTCAAAACTGATGCCACCCACCGATTAAAACTCCCGTATCACTGTTTTTTCACTCGCCGCTGAGGCGATAAAACTTATCACCACACACCGATCAATCAATGCCATGTCAATCGGAATCAAGGGCAAATGGATCATAGCCCACGACGGAACAGAGCCACGCCTCCTCAGAGACGGAGTGGTGGTTACCGAGGGAAACAAGATCAAACACGTAGGCAAATCCTACAAGGGCAAGGTAGACAGATGGATCGACGCAGGAACCCATGTGGTGACGCCGGGATTCATCGCCACCCACGTACACGCAGCCACCGCCCCCAAGGACAAGTCATTCATAGACGATGTCGGGGCACGCCACTTCTACATGAGCAGCTTGGGTGAGAACCTGACCGCTCTCGGTAAGAGCGTCAAACCAGAAGACTTCCACATATATGCAAAGTACAGTATGGCTGAGCTGCTGAAGAGCGGCTGCACAACCATGGTGGACATAGGCATGGTGGACACCCTCGGAGCTGAAACCGCCGTCAAGTACATCGATGAGATGGGTATGAGGGCGGTTGAAGGCGAATACGTCGAGGACGGCAGATGGACTAGAAACCAGAAAGCAAACCTCTTCACCGAGTGGCTCGGACTTGAGCATGGCTTGAAGATGCTGGAAAAGGCAGAGGCTTTCGTCAAGAAATATGATGGCGCAGCTGATGGCAGGGTAATCGCAGCCATGTACCCTACCACAGTCGACAAGGTAAGCGGTGAGCTGCAGAAAGCCGTCAGAGCCAAGGTTGACGAGCACAAGTGCAGGGTAAGCATACACGCTGCCCAGTGGGTCGTCGAGTTCCAGAACATGATACGCATGTACGCCAAGACCCCCATAGAGTTCCTCCAAGAAACGAGCCTCCTCGGACCAGACCTCATCATAGGACACGGCTGGGCAATCGCGGGGCACCCATTGCTGGGTTACCCCCCCGTCGGAGAGGGCGACCTCAAGATACTCGCCGAGTCAGGGGCTACAGTAAGCCATGACCCACTGGTCTTCATCAAACGGGGGAACATGATGTACAGCCACACAAAATACATGGATGCAGGGGTCAACCTCGGCATCGGCTGTGACACAAGCCCCCAGGATATGTTGAACGAGATGAGAATGGCAAGCTACACGAGCAAGCTAGCCGACCAGAGCTGCTTCAGCGGAACATCAGCCCAGATACACACCTCAGCCACCTTAGGAGGCGCCAAAGGAATAGGTAGAAGCGACCTCGGTAGGATCGCACCGGGCGCCACCGCTGATATCGCCATCATCAACATGCAGACCCTAAACAACGTCCCCTGCAGGGACCCTGTGAAGGCGTTGGTGAACTCTGCCTCACGTGAAGACGTAACCCACGTAATAGTTGATGGTAAATTGGTGATCGATGAGGGTAAGCTACTTGTCATCGATGAGGCGAAGCTGGTTGAGCAGGTCCAGAGATCAACTCAGGCTATCTGGGACAGGATACCCGAGAACCATTATCTAGGTCAGCACAGTGACTTGGTTAGCCCACAGAGCTATGAGCCGTGGGAGCCCGACCAATAATCACTTATCTTCTGCACCTTTTTCTTTATTCATGTTTACTGATCAACGAGTAGCACTCTACAAGCGTAGTTTGGAGGATGCACTTAGACGAAACGAGAATGTTGTCATCTTTGATGAACCTGCCAGTGGTAAATTTGTTCAATTCGCGGTCCAGTCTGGCGACGGTGAGATCGTCGTAGATATCCCCGTTGAGGAGTTGAACGATATATCATTCAACTGGCTGAAGCCACACATGGAAGTCACCCGAGATCAAAAAGGAGAGGTGGTCTCGTTGCAGAAGATAATCAAGGCAGAGTTCACACAGTACGCTGCCGAGTACACTGATTGGGTCTTCATGAAGATTTTCCAGTTACCAGAAACCCATGAAGTTACAGTGAATATCTTCTCTTAAACACAGAAATAGAGTTCTCTGTTAAAACTATCCCCTGTTGGTGGTTTTAACTGGTTTTCTTATATGCGACATAGATGTCAGCCTCGATCATCTTACCATCCTCAAAGAGGAAACCTTTGAAGTACAGGTGGTTTATTATCCATTGCAGGCGTCATCTTCACGGCGTCAACTGGTA
>CAYUTB010000197.1:0-3091 GCA_964447425.1 uncultured Candidatus Bathyarchaeia archaeon | reverse complement strand
TATGTTGGTGTAATATGTATCAGAAACTACCTAGAATATGCTTGTTACATGAAACGATGCGATTGAATTTAGGCCTCTTTAAGCAGAGACCTATGGATTTAAGGGATCCTTGTAGACTGTTACACCGTCTACGATCGTCTGTATAACTCGTAGTTCAGGTATCTCCTCAACAGGCGTCTCCATAATGTTGCCGCTAAGCACAACTAGATCAGCCAGTTTCCCTGCCTCGACTGAGCCCAGCTTATCCTCATCAAACCCAGCATAAGCGCCGTTAACCGTATAACACCTAATGGCATCCAGAAGCCCTACAGCCTGTTCTTCCCCAACCGTTTTTCCATCCTCTGTTTTTCTGGTTATCATGGCGTATATTCCCCTGATGGGGTCTCCGTGCCATGGTCCTCCCCCATAGTCGCTGTTGGCTGAGGCGATTATCCCGAGTTCTTTCATGCTTCGATATGGGTAGAGGTATTTGCTACGTTCATCTCCAAACTGGTAACAGTAGGCTGATCCAAAGTTCCAGATATAGTTGGATTCACCGGGGTGGACCCCGAGTTCCTTGATACGTCTTAGCTGTGACGGTGGGCACTGGGTGCAGTGCTCAATACGATGCCTATGATCCTTAACCGGATGTTCTTTGAGGGCTGCCTCAATAGCATCTAGGTTGATGTCTATGGCTCTATCTCCGATGCTGTGGGTGGCTGTTTGGAGCCCCGCATGGTGCGCCTTGACTGTCATTGCCTTCAGCTTCTCTGGCTCCACCAATAGTATACCTAGACTATCCGGGTTTCCGGCGGAAGGCTCGTAGGTTGCAGCGTTCCCCATGCTCCCCATGCTGTCCAGAGCAAGTTTGACTCCCTGTATTCGTACAGTATCATCTCCGAAGCCCCGTCTAATGCCTAGGGCTATGAGGTGATCCATGTAGTCGAGGTTGTCTGTCATGTTGTGGATGTAGAGTCTCCACCTCATACCGAGTTCACCGTTTTCCCTTAGCCGTTGGATGATCTCTGTGTCTTCACGTGTTGAGCCTGCTTGGTGGGCGCAGGTTATTCCCCATCTGAGCCACTGGTCGATGGCTTTCCGTGCTAATTCTATGGAGTCTTCGGCGTATTCTGGTATGTGTCTTGATACTAATCGTACGGCTGCTCCTCCCTGAAGCCTGCCATTGGGTTTCCCATCTTCCCCGAGCTCTATATAACCGTAATCTGTTTTGGTTTCTGCTGTTATACCTGTTCTCTCTAATGCGGCGGTGTTGGCTACGCCCATGGCACTGAAATTTAGGAGCACTGGGTTATCTGGGGCAACCTCGTCTAGTTCGGTTCTTAGTGGAGCCCGTTTCTCTTTGTATCTGCTCCACAGGTATCCCCAGCCGACTATCCATTCACCTTTTTTGGTCTCCTTTACTCGTTGTTTTATCTTATCGATTACCTCTTCTAGGCTATCACAGTACTTGATGTCAACCTCTTTCTCAGCTTTAACAGCAAGTCTGCCAGCTCCCATGAGGTGTACGTGGCTGTCGATGAAGCCAGGTAGAACTGCTCTTCCCTTTAGATCGGTTACTTTTGTTGAGTCACCTATGTATTGCCTGATTTCTTCATCTGAACCGACTGATAGAATCTTGTTTTCAAGGAGGGCAACAGCAGAAAAAATGTTGTTTTCGGAGTCCATTGTTACAATGGCTCCGTTCAAAAAAGCTGATGAGGCTACGACTCGCATACAGGATAGGTAATCAGTGATAGTTTGAATCTTTCCACTTTTTTGGCTGTCATACAGTAAAAACCAATTTGCTTGTTACCTGTAACAAAACCATTATCCCGTTTTCGTAGCTTTTATTTCAGTGCAGATTCAGATGATGGAGAACTCAAGATCCCGTTATCCACGAATATGCTTGTTACATGAGATATGTGCGTGGCTTGTTGGTCCGTGTTTTTCCTAGTATGCGCACGCAGAGTCAACTCAAATTAAAATTTCTACTGACATAGAATACTTGAAAGTTTTATCGAATTGAACTAATATTAATAAACAAAGGATTTTGCAGCTTATGATGTATAGGTGAATACGTCATGATACTCGAACATCTGTTAATATTCGGTGCAGTCATGGTCACGGCATGGTTCCTTTTCATCTACTTCTATCCACTCACGATTCTCTACCTATACAAGAGAGCAATCCTCGGTAAAGGATTCGGCGACGGCCCCATCCCAGTCAACACGCTCCAAACGGAACCCCAAACGCTTTTCGCTGATCCCCTTCACGCGCCTGCCTCGGCCTCAAAATTGGCGACTACTGGCGTGAACCGTGACACGCTCCTTACAGTTGGCTGGTTAGACCTCAGTAAAGGGCCGCAAGTTCTGCACGTTCCGGACATGAATGGTCGCTACTACAGTGTGCAGTTCACTGACCCATCGAACAACACTATTTTCGCCTACGTCGGCAAACGCACTACGGGAACCGAAGCCGGCGACTACCTTGTCATGGGGCCAAATCGAAGAGGACAGCAGCCGAGTGGCATGAGGGAGATATCCTCGCCGAACAACTCTGTGCTGGTTCTCGGTCGAGTGCTCGTGCAGAGCGACAGCGACCTACCGGTAGCCCATCATCTCGCAGAACAGATACAGCTAACGCCTCTAAACCATGAGGGATCAATATGAGCAGCAGATCATACACGTATCTGGCAGCACTCGACAGTGTGGTAATCGGCTTTTTCTTCATCCGTATGTTCTTCTTTGAATATTCAAGAACTGTGCGTAATGACGTGGTGCAGGGCATCCTTGTAGGTGTCGGGCTGGGGTTTATCATGGTTCAAATTTTGGGGCGGATCAAGGTCACGAAGGTCAACGGTTGGAGCGCCATGTTCGGATGCGGTGAGCCTAGTAATGGTTTTCTGTTCAGAGCCGCGTGTGCCCAAACCTTTCCTGGTCCGATAAATGTACCGCAGGAGGCGATGTACTGGACGACGGACGTAGATGGCGTGGGTCATATTATCTCCGGTGAGCACGACTACGTCATACATTTCCCGGCTGGGCAGCTCCCGCCGAATAATGCATTCTGGTCATTGACTATGGGTGATGATCATAATCGCTTTGTGCCGAAT
>CAYUTB010000196.1:0-3095 GCA_964447425.1 uncultured Candidatus Bathyarchaeia archaeon | reverse complement strand
ACCACGACGGCGTGTGGGAATTTTATGTCCTCTGACACAGCGATTCCCTTACTGTACCCTTGCTCCGCATTTACCGCAGAATGCGTTTCCCGCTGCTACGGGTGATCCGCAGTTGCTGCAGAACTTGTTTCCAGCCGCCATGGGTGGTGATGGTGGAGAGTAGTTATGCTGTGGTGCTCCGCCGAAGCTGACTGCGCCAGACATCATCTTGGCGCTGTTGATGGCTTGAACCCAGCCACCGGCGTCTCTCATACCCTTGAAGGTGTATTTCTGTCCACCAGCCATGATGTCTATTGTTGCCATGAATCCCTTGTCGACGCTTGTGATGCTGGCGAGGGGTATCTCGGCTTTATCCTTGTTTGCTCCTCTTACAGCTGAGATTATGTCTTGGAAGTTTCCAGCGTTGAATACCAGCCTCCTGTTTGTGAGGATTAGCTTTCCATTTACGTTGCTGAAGGTTCCTTTTGTCCATGTTACTGGGAACATGCCTGTGTCCTTGATGACTTGTTCTCCGGGCGGTAGTCCACTCATACTATTTCACAGATAGAAACATTTCATGGCTAGATAAGATGTTATCCCTGTTAAACGGTTCTGAATATTTCTGGATGGTCTTAAGTAAGAGAAAGCCCAGTTTTTTCTGAGTATCATGGTTAAACCATTCATAATTGGTACACGAAACGCCGGGGAGTTTCTCCACGGCGGAGTAAAGGTTCTACGGGAGGGCGGCTCAGCCCTCGACGCGATTGAGGCAGCCACGAGGCTCGTGGAGTTAAACCCAGACGATACATCTGTGGGGTTGGGCGGTATCCCAAACATACTTGGGGTTCAGGAGATGGACGCCAGTATAATGTGCGGAAAAACCCTGGCAGCTGGAACCGTTGGAGCCTTGAAGGGATACATTCATCCCATCAGTGTCGCGAGGAAGGTTCTGGATCACGCCCCCCATGTAATGCTGGTTGGTGAGGGAGCGGAGTTATTCGCCAGAGTCATGGGGTGTGAGCCCGGTGACCTCAGCACGGATATGAGTAGAAAGGTCTATGATACCTTCGTGCGGGACGCCTTTGATCATGAGGAGATCGATGAGAGCCAGCAGTGGGTGGTGACCTACGCCAAGAGCCAGAACCTCAGGGAGTGGTATGATAAGTTGGCGGATAAGCACCATGGAACAGTCAACATCATGGCGATGGATGAGAACGGGGACATCGCGAGCGCGGTCAGCACAAGCGGCACAGCGCTCAAGTTCCCGGGCAGGCTCGGGGACAGCCCAATAATCGGGGCGGGCAACTACTGCGATAACAGGTATGGAGCGGCGGCGTGCACCGGCAGGGGCGAGTTAGCCATCAGGAACAGCACTTCGAGAACCATTATCCACTATATGGAGGATGGGCTCAGCGTTAAGGAGGCAGCATTCAGAGCGATGAAGGATATACATGAGCTCAAGAGCTATGGGGGCATGAACTGTTTAGCCATGGATAACAAGGGTAACGCCATCAGCGCTACGACTAACCCTGATAGGGAGAGCGTCTACTGGCACATGGATGTGGACAGCAAGGAAGCCGTGCTGCGAAAAGGCATACAAGTGCTTGAGTAGCCATGTCAGCGCCATATGATTTCAGAAGGGTAACCCCAAGCGTCTACGGGGATAAGCGCCCAGTGGAGGGGGATACTGTGGCTCTTCTTCACATCGTCTTTGAGGATCGTGGCTTGAAGCTCATTGAGACCAAGAGCCGCACAGTCAAACGCGACGAGATACATGAACTCATGATCACGGACGAGGACGCGGAGCCCGGGGGAGGAGCGGACAGGGTGCGAGCCATCGGTTTCTTCGAGATAACAATGTCTGGTTTGATTGTGGTCGGGGATGAGGTGAGGATCGAGGACAGGGTTCTCGGTAGGCTCGCTGGTTTCGATGTGACCCATATGCCAAACCACATCAACGTCGTGGTGAAGGCGGAGAGTCTGGACGAGCCTGATCTACGGGTCGGGGATAGGATCAGGTTCAGTAAGGGTTAGCCCTTGTCGGGTCCACCTAACCCATACACGGATTCTACTTTCTCAACTACGCTGGAGTCTCCGTAGCACATCCTTAGACTGCTGGGGGACGCGGTGAAGCCGTTTCTCTCTAGTATATTCACACTGTTTTTGTTCGCCTCTGGTACCCCCACCCAGAGTTTCTCGCCTATTCTCTGGTTCATCACAGAGTAGAGTAGCTGCTCTGCCTCTGCTGAGTGATCCGGTTCGGCGATCCATGGACCTATCTTCACGTTGTCTTTGCCCTGCTTCGCCATAATGTAGCCTACTAGCCGTTCACGGTCCCAAGCCGTATAGCATAGTTCAGGGTAGAGCCCGTAGAAGTACTCCAATATGGGGCGACGTGGAGCCTTGAAGACTGAAAGATCGAGGGCTGCTACCTTATCCAAGTCTTCGTTCCGCATTGGTTGGCATATGGTATCGGGGTGTTTCTTCGCATAACCTGTGTATCTGAGACTCCTGTACTCGTCTCTGAACCCGAGGCGATGATACAGGGGGATAGCCAGCGGCACACCGTCAAGCCTGATAGCCTTTGTGCCTGTTGAGACAAGATAATCCATGGCGTGCTGCATCAACTTGGCGCCTACTCCCTTGCCTCGGGTCTCGGGGAGTACAACGAGGTTTCCGATCCAAGCGATTTCTCCATAATTCACAGTTGCCACCATCCCGAGTTCTTTGTCATCCTGCATGGCGATGAAGCATCCCTCTGGGCTGAATCTGAGAATCCGTTCATAGTCACTGGGGGTCATTCCCCACCCCACCATATCCATGAGATGCATGAAGAAGCCGAGATCAGGTTTCTTCATGACTCGGAGATCGATCATGCAGAGAAGATACGTGTATCAGGGATAAATCAGTAATCCCAAAACCCAAACCCAACGACTATTTCTTTTTAACACTATTTTTCTCTTTACTTCTCTTACTTACTACTACTCACTGTATGTACACCCACACAATATTTGGGTAAGTTTATTTTATATCCGATATGACCAATTCTATGGATATGGTTGATTTAGATTATTTGAAAACTTGTTTACAGAAAGATTTAGATAAATTTCCTCTTT
>CAYUTB010000195.1:0-3120 GCA_964447425.1 uncultured Candidatus Bathyarchaeia archaeon | reverse complement strand
TGAACCATCTAAATTATCGGTCAAAGTAACGTATCGTGAGTTATATATGATACGGAGTGCAAAACAACGCCATTTTCACGAAAATATCAAAAGTACCCAGCCCAATCGTTTACCTGTGAATCAAAGTGAACGTAATAATACTAGGAAGCGGTAAGATCGGGTCAATAATAGGTCGAGAGTTCGCCTCAATACAGAAAGACTCCAAGATCACCATGGCTGATAACGTCAAGGCAAGAGCAAGCCAAGCCTCCTCAGCTATACATGGATCAAACTGGACAACGATAGACATAACGGATTACCAAGTCTTCGTAGAAAAACTAACAGGATACGATTTAATCATTGGAGCCCTACCCGGGGACTATGGCTGGATCGCTTTGAAGGCAAGCATCGAAGCTGGGGTCAATTTGCTGGATGTGTCATACACTCCTGAAGACCCGACAGTGCTAAACAGGGATGCTGAGAAAAGAAACCTTACCATTATCCCTGATTGCGGGGTCGCCCCCGGGTTATCCAGCATACTAGTCGGTTACGCTACCTCAAAACTGGATACTGTCAGAGATGCCCACATCATGGTGGGTGGAATACCAGAGAAACCCGTCCCACCCCTCGGATACACCATAACATGGTCAGCGGACGGACTAGTAGACGAGTACATCAGAGACGTAAAGATCATCGAGAAATCCAAGACAGTACAAGTCCCAGCCCTAAGTGGATTAGAGCAGATAGACTTCCCCGGAGTTGGAACATTAGAGGCATTCTACACTGATGGACTGAGAACCCTCGCTAAATCCATCACAGGCGTTGAGAGCATGTGGGAAAAGACCCTCAGGTACCCTGGACACGTAGAGAAAGTAAAACTGTTGAAAGCATTGGGTTTCTTCGATGAAGAGCCTTTGAAAGTGGGTGAACAGGAGGTTCTACCTAAAACCGTCACTGCTAGGCTCTTTGAACGAAGCCTCTGGATGCCTGATGTAGGAGATCTTCTAGCGATGCAGATCACTGTACGAGGTATAGTAGAGGGAAAAGAGAAAGACTACAAGTTCCGCGTACTGGACTACTATGACCACGAGAAAGAGGTGTCCGCCATGGCGAGAACCACCGGATACACCGCCGCCATTGTAGCTGGAATGCTTTCAGATGGCGTGATAAAACAGAAGGGCATAGTGACGCCTGAGAGACTTGGGATGAACCATGAATTCACTGAGCGTCTGATGAAACAGCTTGGAAAACGTGGAATAAAGGTAGAGAGTGAGTGACTACCATCCCAGAGCATACGGTTCACCAGTACGTGGAGAAGCCCCACCACACATCAACCCAGAAACAGGATCATATCGAATGGCCAAACATCTACCATGACTCCAAGGCTTACTGTAAATGACCTTATGCCCTTTCTTACTCAAACCCTCCCAGACATCCACGGGTATCCCCGGCTCAAGACTCACTTCACAGGGTTTCACGGTGTGTGGCCAGAAACTCGCGGGGAAATGACTGGTATGAGCAGTAGGAGCATCCAGCGCGTCCTGAATGGTCATACCGAACTCTAGATAGTTGAGGAAGAACTGCAGTGTCCACTGATCCTGTTTATCACCCCCGGGGGTACCGAAGACCATATAGGGTTTTTTATCCCGGGTGACGAGGCTAGGCGTCAGTGTTGTGCTGGGTCTTTTCCCGGGTTTTAGGCACTCAACGTGATTGGGGTCTAAGTGCATGAACTGGGCACGTGTCCCCATGGGGAAGCCTAGACCCGGTACTATAGGGCTTGTCCGAAGCCAGCCTCCGCTTGGAGTCGCAGACAACATGTTACCATCATGATCCACAGCCTCAAGATGAACTGTGTCTCCCTCGAACCATGGTTTTTGACCCGACTCTTCAAGCATCGTGGGCTCGAAGCCCCCGGGTCTATGAAGTATACAAGCCTTATTGGGGTCGATTAGTGCTCTGCGTTCAGCTGCGTACTCTTTGCTGAGAAGCCTATCCAGGGGTACATCCTCAAACTCTGGGTCAGCGTAGTACTGTTCTCTGTCAGCGAAGGCTAGTTTCATGGTCTCTATCAATGTGTGGATATACTCAACCGAGTTATGTCCCATGACTTTCAGATCATATCCCTCAAGGATTCTTAGCATCTGGAGGAAGACCGGCCCCTGTGTCCATGGACCACACTTGTGAACCGTCAGACCCTTGTAATCAACCGAAACAGAGTCCTCAAAACTCGCGTGATACCTACTCATATCTTCAAGGGTCATCAATCCATGGTTTTCCTTACCATACACGTCTCGACACGTAGTAGTCTCCATGAAGCGGACCATCGTCTCGGCTATGGGTCCGTCATAGTAGTATTTTCTCACTGCGTCAAATCCAGAGGACCTGCTTCCAGCCCTTTGGTACTCCTCCGCTACTTGAGTCAATGTTCTAGCCCAATCAGGGTTCCTTTGAAGCTCTCCAACAATCGGTGCTCTACCTTTGGGTAGATAGATCGAGGCTGTACTGCTCCACTCATCTTGGAAGCGTTTCTGGAGATTTTTTAGGAACCCCGCGAGGGTGGGGTACATCGGGAACCCGTTTGTTGCTATCCTGATTGCTGGCTCCAGTATTCTTGGCAAATCCATTGTACCATACTCGTCTAGTGTCATCATCCATGCGTCAAAGGCGCCGGGTACACAGGCGGGGGTAAAGCCATCCTCCGGGATCATGAGATATCCCTGTTCCTTGAACCAGTCGATGGATGCAGCCATGGGTGCGGGTCCCTGACCATTAATGGCGATAACCTTCTCCTCGTCACCCCAATAGAGCAATATGGGTACCTCACCTGCGAGTCCCACAAGATGGGGTTTTAACAAAGTCATACAGAACCACATAGCTGCTCCAGCGTCGATGGCGTTACCACCATCTCGCAGTACCTGTAATCCCTCAACACTTGCCAGGTAATGTGTGCTGGTCACCATGCCATTGGTGCCCATGATAACGGGTCGAGTCGTAAAAGCCATGAATAAGGATGGTCTAAGGAATATTTAGAGACTTTTGATGCTCAAAGCTTGAAGTCCGGGCTCTTACTGAATAGCTCCAGATACATCTCCTTGAATGCGTCGAGAAACGGCTTCGCGCCATCAGTCGTCCTCAGCA
>CAYUTB010000194.1:0-3153 GCA_964447425.1 uncultured Candidatus Bathyarchaeia archaeon | reverse complement strand
AGCCTCGCATACTTCTCTGGCTCTTCATCGATCCAGAGTTCTTCGAGCACAATCTTCAAGTGGATGGCTCTGATGTCCATTTCTCCCAGCCCATCCTCCACCATATCCATGTAGAGTTGTTTGATCTGAGCCCACATCATATCATAAATTCTGCCCACTATGTCCACAGGCGTGTCCGATAGCTTGCTCAGCTCTTCTCTTATCCTGAACTTGGCTATCATCTCACCCTCCCAGAGATCACATAGGGTGCCGTCTAGGTCAAAGCAGAGTATCTTCATGGGGTTCAAAACAAAAACACTGGACCCGTATAATACATTAACCCATTATGGAGACATGCTTTTTTTAAACAAGCGCGTATCCCTGAAGGTGGTTTCTACTCTTTTACTATGTCTCTGAAGCTTAGGGCGAACAATACCGCGGCTAGGCAGATAATCCCTGAAACTAGGAACGGGGTGGTCTCTGAGTAGTTGACGTAGAAGAAGCTGGCTATCAGTGGACCGATGGTGAAGCCCAGACGGTTTCCTGTGGTGTTTACTCCAAATGCGGCGCCCATCAGCTTGGATGGGACAGACTCTGATAAGAGTGACAGGATGGCTGGCCATGTCATGCTCCATAGGCCGAAGGCGATGGAGTTTATCACAAGCATGATCCTCCAGTCTGCTACAAAGTGCCATGCGGCGAAGAGGAGTGGCATTAAGAGGATGAGGCTCAGCACCGTCTTTTTTCGGCCGAATCTGTCTGCCAGTCTTCCGCTGGGTATCTGGGTGAACAGGGTTATGATGTTTTGGGCGGTGAAGAAGACTGCTATCTGTGATGCTGTTAATGCGTATCTTGATTTGAGGTATATTGGGATTATCAGGTTGATTCCGCCTAGGGCTGTTGTCATTAGCAACCCATATATGAAGAAGGTTACTAGGACGCGCCCTGCTTCGCCTTTGAATATCTCTTTTATCCCTGTGTCTGTGTGTGATGAACTGATCTCGGTGCGTTGTATTCTGAGGCCCGGTAATATACTCAGGGCGTTGATGATGGCGCCTATTAGGAAGACCTGTCCCCATCCACTGGTCTCTATCAGTACGCCGCTCAGATAGGTGCTGATGATGCCGGCTAGGGGCCAGGCTGTGTTCATGATGCCGAAGACTGATGCCCTGTTTTCGGGTTCAGAGCTTGATGTGATCATGGCCATGCGTGCCGGCATGAATAATGCGCCTGTTGCGCTGTAGATCATGAATAATGGGATTACCTGCTGCCATGTCGTGGCGTAGGTTAGTAGGAATATGGCGATCATGTTTACTATGCTGCTTCCTATGAGCAGTACTCTTCTACCGATTCTGTCCAGTAGTAGCCCTGCTGGCAGCATCAGCGCTGTGGCTACGAGTCCTCCGAGACTGATTACCCAAGCGTTTTCTGATGCGGTTGCGCCGATGCCTGATAGGTATAGTGGGAACAGTGGGGAGATGAGTTGGACTGAGAAGCCGAATGCTATGTTTAGTATGAATAGGTATCTGAGGTTCCTATTCATGACCTTTAACATGATACTGTGATTCTAAGCAGGGGTGCATATAAATGGGCATACATCTCAGCGGTTTGATACAGTTTATTGGAGCATTACAGTGGTTTGGAGTGAGAACGGTTATATGTTGCCTGTGTCGGTGTCTGTGTAAATGGATAAGGGTCTGCAGGTTCTGCTTTTAACCATCTTCGTTGCGATGCTGGGTCTTGGAATCGTTGGACCCATTATGCCCATCTACGCAGAGAGTTTTGGAGCCACGTATATTCAGATCGGTTTGCTTAGCTCGGCTTGGAGTATCAGCAGATTCATCTTCTCTACCCCGGCTGGCAGGCTCAGTGATAATACAAGCAAGAAGCGGGTGATTCAGATTGGGCTGCTGATATACTCAGTGGTCTCGCTTCTGTACATCTTCGCGGCTGACTTCAACTGGCTGCTTGTCTTCAGGTTTATCCACGGAATAGGTTCTGCTATGGCTAGCCCTATCGCTATGGCGTACGCGGCGGAGTTGGCTCCAAGAGGTCAGGAGGGTAAGTATATGGGCACAATGAATCGGGCCATGTTTGGGGGAATGGGGGTCGGTCCACTTATCGGCGGCACATTGACTGATATGTTCAATCTGAGTGCGCCCTTCTATGTGATGTGCGCCCTAACTGCTTTCAGCCTCCTCTTAACAACGGTCTTCCTCCCAGATGAGCGAAAGATAGCTGTCGCTGACCGCGTGAAGCGTCCTCCACTTCTAGAAATATTGAAGAACAGGACCCTGTTGGCTTGTTTCATCTACCGGGCGGTTAACAGTCTTGGGAACAGTAGCATCATGGGGTTCCTGAGCCTGTATATGGCTTCGAGTTTGATTGACGGTGGACTCGGCTTAACTATCACCGAGGCTGGCACTGTGCTCAGCGTGGGGCAGATCATCGGGGCATTGATGCAGAGACCCAGTGGAGACCTGGCTGACAAGTATAATAAGAATCACCTGATTATGCTGGGGGGTTTCGTTAGCGCCGTTGGGATGGCGTTGTTTGTTTTCTCAAGCACCTTCTTGCATGTGATGGCTGCTCGACTGGTTTTTGCGTTGGGTACCGCTTTGATCTCTCCCGCTCTGTCCTCTATAGCGGCTATTGAAGGAAGGCTGTATGGGGCGGGTACTACCATGAGTGCATTGGATAGTGCCATGAGTTTGGGGATGGTGGTTGGTCCTCTTCTTTCAGGGGTGTTGGCTGATATGTTCTCGATGAAGCCTATCTTCTGGGTGGGGTCGGGCATAACGTTTTTCGGGATAATCATCTTCTGGGCGCTGCTGGGGAGAAAACCTCTGACAGACCCTAACATGGTGGCTCTGATTTAACCCAATTACGCCTGTAAAGATTTATAGAAAGATAGATGCATGAGATAGGAGGCTAGTTTTTCTTCACTTCGGCTGCCATCATGGCGCCCATCTGGGCGGCTGAGGCGATGAAGTGTTCTAGGTCCTTGGTTGTGGTTCTGTGGTTTGTTATGCAGACTCGCAGTACTTTTCTGCCCTTGATCTTGGTCTCGCTTGGGGCGCCTGCGCCGCTGAACATGAGTCTCATGGTGAGGTTGTGGTTCAGCTCATCCAGTGCCTCGTCGGGTATGGCTGGGTCGGTGTAGCGGAAGCAGAC
>CAYUTB010000193.1:0-3163 GCA_964447425.1 uncultured Candidatus Bathyarchaeia archaeon | reverse complement strand
TGATTGAAGAATTCATCATGAGAATCCTCGGCTGGTGCCCCGGCACTGACGCCGCAATGGAGTTCAACAAACGACGGGGAACCGAAAAAGTAGCAGGATTACTAGCCTTCCTCGGAGTCTGGCTTATCGGTTACGGGTGGGTCACCAGCGTCGCTCAGGGACTATACGGGATGGAGAAGATGCTGTTCACAAACCGAACCACGTTCCTGCTCCTGCTCGGAGGAATCTTCATAATCGGCTACACTTGGAAGCAGTTCAAGCCCAGCGAGTGGGAGCTCCCCGAGTTCAACTACAATAGATTATCCATCGATGACCTACCAGATATCCCTATAGACGCTGGATATACTTGGTTTGGTGGACCTTCAAACCCCAGTATGGGTCCTGGAAACAGAGCAGACGGCAGAGGGTTTGAAAAAGCTGGAACCCTCAGAGACACCGATATTGAATGGTACAGATCCAAGATAGAATATTACAAGAAACAAAGAGATGAACGCGCAAAACAACAGGGGATTGAGCTACCGAAAAGAAACGTTGAGAAAATACCCTTGATCAGAATATTCTCGGTTTTAGCCCTGATCCTCACAGGTACTGTCTCTTACTCGTATTTTGTTTTCAAGCCTGAGCAAACAGCTATTGAGGCATATGCCTTTGAGCGACTATCCGGGTTCGAGATAATGGTCACAAAACCATACACAGAAGACCAGGGCAGAACCGGTGTGACAGTAGTTTGGCTATATGATTTTGATGAATTTGTCTCTCTAGCAAAATCTCAGAACGCTGAGATGATATACTACGATACCGAACATAAGGGTGGTAACTATTTCAGCTTCAACTCCCCGATCTACGAAGAAGAATACGCGATCCATCTTTCCGATATCCCGGCTAGACCTAGGTAAGTTTTTTTCGATCCATTGCCACGATATGCTTCAATCATGGCGCTCCCATTAACAAATGTGTTAATATTTTAGGCTCATAGAGCGTTAGATCAATTGCATCTCTGTTTCAACATATTTTTTTCCTATGTTTGAGTCATGTTTTTATTCCATGTAATTAATGCATGTAATGTGGTTAGATGGATGAGAAGGTAGTTCAGACCGAGTTATCAGGCACAGAGTACAAACAACTGAGAGACGCCTCACGCCGAAAAAAGATGAGCCTCAAAGAAGCGGTACGAGAAGCCGTACGAGAATGGATAAGACTACAGACCCCCATAGGCGAAGACATATTATTTTCTCTCCAACCAAAGGACACAGGCGAATCCACCGACTCAAGCAACATCGACAAAGAACTCTACGGTAAAGAATCATGAACATATTCCTGAATACCTCCGCCCTTATCGCATGGTTCAACAAGAAAGACAAATACCATGAAGAAGCCCAGAGAATCTTAATGGAAATCCGAAACGGACGAATAGACTTCACCAAGTTTATCACCTCAGACTACGTTTTCGATGAGACATTGACCTTCTTCGAGTCAGTGTTAAAGGATCACGAACTCGCAGTCCAAGTGGGAGAAGCACTGCTTGGAAGCAGCTACCTTTACCTTAATCGCGTTGACCCTGATGTGTTTGAGAGTGGATGGGAGAGGTTCAGGGAGAGTACAGGAATGAGTTTTACCGACTGTACGAGTATGGTTATAATGGATAGGCTTGGGGTAAACACTGTCTTCACATTTGATTCCCACTTTAAAAACGCTGGATATAATCAATTAGCCTAAGCAAGTATCCGTTACTGTTCCTCTCTCTGGTCCAGTGCCTCGTATAGGAACTTGGTTACGTAGCCGCTGAAGCTGGTTACTCCCTGTCTGAGGAGTTGTTCCCTGTTTTCCTCGTATTTCTGCATGAGGGACTCGTATATCTCGTCTCGGACGGTTATTGATCGGTATCCTTTCCGCGGCATACATTGTACTGTACCGTACTTTACATATTAACCCTTTACGTGTTTTTATCACTTACACACAGGTAACACACTACGCTACTTTCACCCACGTTCCACGAAATAAAGTACTTTACTTTTATATAGGAATGAAAGTACGGTACAATATGGAACAATGCCGCGCAGAGGATACAAAGCAATCACAATACCAGAAAAACTAGCACAACTACTACAAGAAACCGCGAAACGAGAAAACAGAACCATCCCAAAACAAATCGAGCACCTACTAAACCAAGCCAAAAAAGGAGGCAAATAATGCAGACCATGCAGATAAACCAGACAGCGCCAGACTCCACAAAACACATCATCCGACTCCTAGAACTCCACGGAGTCAAGATCGACCAGAGAAGCTACACCACAAAAGCCACAGCCATATTACCCACAATGAACCCCGCCTTCACAGTACCCGCACTAGCAAGAAGAGCCGGCATACCCAGAAGCAAAGGCTACCCCACCATCAAGGAACTACAGAAGCTACACCTGGTAAAACCCGTAGACAAGATGCAACGCCCAGAGGACTGGGCCGATTACACTCGTAGTATGAGGAAAAGGTTCAACAGGCAAAACGGGTTACCCATGCGTGGCGTCGAGCCACAGAGGTACACATATACGCCGTTGGAGGCGTTGAGATTTCTTCGGGTAGAGATCAGCGACCAGATACACATGGTGGACCAGTTGGCCCTCAACCAGATCAAGAAGATAACGACAGAGTACGCGGCTATCGAACGTGGGCTCTCATCTCATCCACCGTAAACTTACGCGGACGAGGAACATCATCCAGATGTTTCCTCAGAATAGTCTCGATATAATTAGATCTGCTTCTGTTCTGCTTTGTTGCTTCTTCCTCGATCCACTGCAGTACATCTGGGCTTATTGATATGCTTATACGTTCATTCCGTTGAGTCATCAAATAAATCATGCGTTAATACCTTTTAATCAGTAGTGTCCTTTGCTCAGCACATTTCTCACTCACATTTATAACAGTATTTTCAGGCACCCAGCATAGATGACGGCTTTGAACAAACCAACCGCGAAAAAAGCTGAGGAAAAAAAGAAGCCCGGCGTAAAATATCTATCTGAGGCTAGGAGGAGACCCATCTGAGTCTCCTCGGCAGACTCCTACGGGGGGCGCAGACACCCAAAGCCAAGCATACTTACCCTGTGGTGTCCCGGGACCCATACTACGCTGGGCTCCAAAGAGACTATCGCTGGTTCAGACAGGATGAGCT
>CAYUTB010000192.1:0-3197 GCA_964447425.1 uncultured Candidatus Bathyarchaeia archaeon | reverse complement strand
AGGAGGCAAAAGTGGCGGTTGTACCGGGACACGGTGAGCCTTTCAGCTACTTTGGACCAGGGGGAGAGGGACATATCAGGATCGTTTACAGCACAGGCATGGGAGTCATGGAGGAAGCCATGGACAGGATGGACTCAGCCCTATCTAAGCTCTAATAGGCTTGACTGCTTCAGCGCTGAACTGTACCCATACGTCCTCGCCTTTTTTCAGGTTCGCTGCCTCCACGGGTCTCCTGCCCATGGTTAAGACGATCTTTACACCGATATCAGTCGTGATATAACATGTTGGACCTGTAGTAGTTATCTCGGCGACTGTGCCCTGGAAGAGGTTATCGCCTGTGTTTACAGGGGTTTTCCGGTGCAGTATTATCTCTGCTCCGTGTACAGCGACCTTGTTCTGATCGGTGTCCGGGATATGGCTCGTGCGGAGGGTTATGCTGCCTATGTTAACCTTAGAGTATGGTATGCCATGCTGGTACTCTGATACATCGTATATGTTACGGTAACCGAAGAACCTAGCAGCGTACTCATCCCGCGGGTCATTATAGACCTGTTCCACGGATCCCATGGCTCTGAGCTCCCCCTTCCTAATTACAGCGAGTTTGTCCGCCATGGATAATGCCTCGTTCTGGTCATGGGTGACGTGGATCGTTGTGAGGCCCAGATATCTGTGGATCATCTGTATCTCGTCTCTGAGGCTGCTCTGACTGATGATGTCAAGATTGTTTAGTGGTTCATCAAGCAGGAGTACCCGAGGCTGCTGAATCAGGGCACGTGCAAGAGCTAGTTTACGTTTCTCGCCGCCACTCAGGGTTACCACTTGCCGATCTAAATGAGGTCTGAGCTTCATCATCTCGGTGATTCCATCGAGTATCTTCCCAGCGTCCTCGTACATCCTGCCTGCGCCATAGCTGAGTATCTGTGCGACGGTGTTCTGGGGCGGGAAAATTGGGTTCTGAGGAACATACGCGATGCGTCGCTGACGCTGTGGGAGCTGGGTGATGTCAGATCCATCAAGCAGTATCTCACCGGAGTCTAACTCGTGAAAGCCCTGTATGGTCTCCAGTAAAAGGGTCTTCCCAGCGCCAGTTGGTCCGATTATGACGAGGTATTGACTGGGCTCGGCTACCAGTGAGAGGTCAGTAATCTTGAAGCCATCAAAATCCTTGCTGATACTGCGTAGTTCTAATCGTCCACCCATCCCGACACCTTGCGGATATGTTGTATATTCCCGGGCTTAAATGCTGTGCATGACTAGCCTACGAACAGGTATATGACCTGATTTCGGAGCTGGCTGCTTGGGACGGCCTCGGCTCCAAGCGAGTCTTTGATCTCGGATATGCTGAACTTGTAGCTGCCCGCGCCTAAGACAAATGGGCTGATCCATGTGTATGAGGCTTCACTGGTATTATAGACGCCGCTGGGGGTCCCGCTGTTTATATAGACCTTGTAGAGGCTGAGTTTGTATTTGCCTTGGAATGGGGTGCCGTCGAGGTGTTTGATGGTTACTGTGCCTGTGATTGGGACATTATCGGGGTATGTGTCTGTAGTAGTGGTTATGTTGATCATCAGGTTGTTCGCAGTGAATGCGACGTATACTGGATTGTAGACTGCGTCGTATCGACTCTGGAGGCGATCATAGTCGCTTTGTAGTATATCGAGTTGTGCGTCCAGGCTGTTTATAGTGTTTTCTCGTGCTGTGAGTGTGTTTGTGAGTGTGGTTATCTGTGTTTGCTGGTTTTCTATCTGGGTTTCCTGGTCTAGGCTGTGCTGCTGAAGCTGGTTGTACTGGTTGAGGGGTACGTTGTTTGTGTTTAGTTGGTCGTAGAGGGCCTGAAGTGTGGTGTGTTCGTTTTGGAGTGTGGTTAGCTGGGTTTCTAGATCGGTGATGAGGGTGGTTTTTTGGTTTACGGTGTCTGTTAGTGTCTGGATTCGTGGTTTGCTTAGAAGTGTGTTATCTGCGTAGAAGCCTGCGAAGAGGCCTAGGATGAGGGCGGTGGCTGCGATGAGTTTGAGGTCTATTTTGGGCATGTATTGGTGTGGGTGGGTGTGGGTTATATGGGTATGGGGTGGGGGGTATGGAGTTTAGGTGGTTAGGGTTATCATTATGTAGAGGATGATGGTGGTCAGGCTGTCTGCGAGGCTGGTTTCGAAGGGGATGACGAAGTTGTCGGGGTCGAGGCCGTGGTTGAATGTTGTTATTCCGGTGGCGAAGGTGATGGCTGCGATTATGGGGATAGTGATGAGGTTTGTCCACCATACTATTGTGAGGAGTTTTGTGAGGCTTGTTGTGCCGTAGGCGGTGGCTGATATTAGGGCGTATGTGGTGAATAGGAGGAGGCTGCCGGTCCATGCGTATGTGATTTCGTTTAGGTGTTGGCGGATTGAGGAGAGTTGGGGTTTGAAGTAGCCTAGGCTTAGTTTTGTGGTGGCTGTGCTTCCTATTATGCTGCCTACGTCGCCTACTGTGTCGATCATGGCGGGGTAGATGGCGTATATTTCTGGGGTGGCCCCGATTTTTGCGCTGATTTGGGCTAGCATGTATCCTGTGAGGGTGACGATGGCGGTTACTGTGAGGAGGGTTCCTGTGAATTCTTTTATGGTTTTTTTGTATTCGGGTTCTTCCCGGTTTTTTGTGTGGATGAGGGTGGCGCTGGTGATGAAGGTGGCGGTGATTAGGAGTAGAGTGATGTTTGTGAGGAGTGTGTTCATTGTGATGAGTTTGAGTATGGCGATGTAGATGATGCTGATGGATACGTCGGCGGTTGTGCTTGTGATGGGGTAGACTACCATGTCTGGGTCGAGGCCTCTGTTGAAGGCCTGTATGCTGACTAGGAATGTGGTGGGGGAGATGACGAGTATGCTTAGTGCGAGGGTGGCGAATATGGCGGTGGTGAGTTGGATGAGTTCTGTTAGGTCTATTTTTAGGGTTATGATGCTGAATGTGCCGATGCTTAGGGTGAGGAGGATGGCGCTGAGGAGTGTGAGGGTTATTACTGATGAGAGGAGGTATTGGGCTTCTCGTGTGTTTCCGCGTATTTGGGGTCGGATTGTTCCTAGGTGGAGGCCTGTGCTGAGTCTTCCGCTGAAGAGTCCTCCGATGGCGCCTCGGTTACTGAGTAGGCCTGGGAATACTAGGAGTGCCCATGGGTGTTCTTGGAATATTCCGTAGCTTTCTGCTAGGATGGAGCCTGCGAT
>CAYUTB010000191.1:0-3248 GCA_964447425.1 uncultured Candidatus Bathyarchaeia archaeon | reverse complement strand
GAGCTAACCAGTAGCTTCCAGTGAGCTATCTAGAGCTCCTGCGCTTGTAACCTGTTGCCCCTTTAGGCGTCTCCTCTTCGGATGTTTCTTCTTCCTCTTCATCCTCCTTGTTGAGACGTTTCTTAACGAAACCTGTTCGCATGAGCAGGACCGCGACTAATGCAGCCGCTAAACCTATTGGGACATATATCAACGGAGGTGTAGTGAAAGCCATCGCCTTATACATGATAATATCAACAGGTGTCAGGTTTTCAACCTCAAAGCTAATCAGAGACCCCTGAGATGCGTCGTATAACTCGGAGACCTTTAACTGTGGGAGCATATCCCATGTTCCGATCACCTCAGGTGTTATGGTTAGGCTGAAGCCTCCTTCTCTGCCCGTCTTAACAGTCTCAACGAAGCTACTATCGGGTGAGACAAACATTATCTCTACATCTAATCCACTAACAGACGGTATTACTTGCCCTGTGATTGTTAATGTTCTCTCGTTTTTGTACGGTGCTGCTCCTAACTCGCATGTTAGATCAAGTTTTCTCTTGTCAACTCTGAAGCTCTTTTCCCGTGAGACCGCTGAGTGATAATCCTCGTCTCCCGCGTAGCTTATGGTTACATCGTGTTCTCCAATCTTAGTGGGTTTATAATCATATGAGAAAACCCCATCTCCATCGGTCTGTATATTTATCTTCTGAGTGGTTCCACCCTGTTCGATATTCAATACGAGATTGATTGATGGTCTCGTGGCTGCTCCTGTGAGCTTGACGGTTTGTCCTCCTTGGACTACGCTACTTGAGATACCGAAGTCTACTTCAACCTTATTCATGACTGTAAAGCTGCCCGTGTATAATCCTCTGTTATCTATCTCGTCTTCTGCATAGATCTTGTACAGAACATTGTCATGAAGCTCAAATGATGGTATGGCAGCGAGCCAGTAATCCGGTTTCTCGATGAGGGTGATGGTTTTCTTTGTCTTCCATGAGTCTGTGCTGTACTCTAACCACATTGAATCCACCCTGGTCGCTGATTCTGCTTCTACCTTGATGATAGTTGTATCTCCAGTGTAGCCTACCTCTGGTGGATCTATCAGGGTCAGGTTAACCGCTCGGTAATCGGTTTTCATGTAGAACTCTATTTCTCCCTTATAATATTCCGCAAGCAAAACAAGATAGTAAAAGGTATTTTGATCTGTTGCATCATCTTCTTGTAATACTATAGTCTTTCTCATATCAACACCTGCTGATTCACAGCTAATTTTTTTATCTGGGAAGCTAAAACCTGGTATCGATAAGTTATATCCTCCATAAAATCCGATTGACGTTTTACTATTTTGTGCTTCATATTTAGACACTATCCTTCCTTCTTCGTCAAGGATTGTTCCATTTAGTAATTCACCTTTAGGTAACTCTATCCCTTGTAGGGTGTATCCAACATTATTGGAAGGGGTTCCCATTGGAAAAATTCGAGCTTCATACATATCTAATCCTGTTATTCCTTTCACAGGATCAGGATCAGGTACTTCTATGTACAGGAAGAATTTTGGAAATGTTGTATTGAATTCATATGCGATTTGATTTCCATCTGGATAATCTGCACCTACATTGGGCTTACCAAATAACTCCTTGGTGTATCTTGTATTCATTTCTAAGTGTTCAATAATCATAAAATCTGCTGGGTCTGCTTCTCCACCTGCACTATCTCTTGGATCATTATAAATTAAGAACCTGTAGTCTCCTGTTTGGGTAGGAATAAAGTATTGATGTTTTTCGTCGTTAGCAACTTGTTCTGGTATGCCTGCTGATTCTGTATTTATCGATACGATTACATTGCTTGGGTTTCGGACTTCAATATCATAATCAGTTGCTTTTTCAGTATTATTAGTTATCCAGTCTCCGACGAGGAAAATATGGTATTTATGCCCAGCTTCGAGATATGCTCTATATTCTTTTGGAACTGGATTGCGGAATGGTCCAAGATTTGGTATTTCGCCTTCTTTAATATGCTGGGGCTCAAATGGTTTGATCTGGTCATAAGCCTTGACTTGTTCTATAAATAGAGCTTGGGCAATTATGATGACGATTAGTAAAATTAATGTCCCTTTTAGTTTCTGATTTATTGATCCCACTTTTTTTTGGTCTCTGATCGGACTATCTGCTATCTTGCAGTATTTCTTTATATTGTTCATCCAGATCCTTGGTGCGGTTTTACTCAAGAATAGATAAAGAGATTATGAATCAAATATCCGTCTCAATAATATAGACTTGATATCTTGATGACTGAATGAAACAATCCTTTGATTATTCTGGGTTTTTATTATACAATTCTAATTTTAGGCGTATACCCAGAGATTTGATAGACCGTCTGGCCATTCCATCATTAAGTCCTCTTCGTCATGGATTATACTGGAACCTCTTTATTTTCAGCTAAAGTGACTCCTATATGAAAGTCTGTTTCTTCTATGTTTTTTGAATTAATATATTGATTAAAATATAATAATCCACTTCATTAATTGTTATTTTAGTATTAACTTTTATTTGTATGCTACCATAATTATAAACCTATACATTTATGTCTTGATTTATACTATAATATTCTATATTCTCTATGTTAAACCTCTCAATTACTGTATGAACCATTTCTGTTGTAGTTATAGCATAGTCATTGGCGATTGATGAGGCTGCTCCCATACTGTTGACCAAATACCCCCACAAATTACTAGTACTGTGGCCGATAGTATTATTGTAGCAATAACTGGAGATAGGGCTAATCGCTTCATTAAACAAGTCCACCTCCTAGATTTAGATTTGAGACTGCCCATATTCCACCTAAGGCGACTAGACTTAGAATAACTGCATGTTTGAATCCACTTGATACTCTTCCTGAAACGATCTTGCCTGTTACAAGCCCTAGTGTGAAACTGTGAATAGCTAATGGTGTCAGGAGTGTCCTATAAAGCATAATCTGAGGGACACTTACTCCTAGAGTTGCTCCTGTAAAGAATCCGAGGAACATTACAGTTGTGCCCGTGAGTAATGCTGCTCCAATATATGGCACAATGACTAAGGGCATTAAGACCGCTCTTTTTTCTGCTTCAAGCTGTTTCGTAGATTCGCTGAATTCAGCTAAGCTCTCTATGCTTTGCTCCGTTCCTCCGCCTACTTCCATAGTATCAATGAGTAAGTAGATGTTGACGAGCGCAATCCAGTTTGTGACCTTTGCGGCGAACTCTTCGTATATCTGTCTAAGCGGGTAAC
>CAYUTB010000190.1:0-3263 GCA_964447425.1 uncultured Candidatus Bathyarchaeia archaeon | reverse complement strand
TGGAACCTACCAAGCCCCCTGCTGAACCTGTACCTGTGAAGGAACTGGGTTCCCGGGTGATCAAAGACCGGGCAAGGCCACTGCAACCCATTACCACTGAGACGCTCATGGCTTATCCCCCCATAAATAGGCGTCAACAGGGCGATCTCCCTCATGATCTCAGCCGCAGACCCATAGAACATAGGATACCCCATGCGTGAAGCAACCTCACATATGATCTGCCAATCAGGTCTGCTAATCCCCGGCGCCTCAACCGCCTTACGTACCAGCTGAACCCTTCTCGCCGTGTTTGTGAATGTCCCATCCTTCTCAGCGAAGCTGCAGGCAGGCAACACCACATCAGCGTACTTGGCGGTCTCCGTGAGGAAAACATCCTGCACCACGAGGAACCCCAGCTTCTCAAGACTCTCCTCCACGTGAGTGATATCCGGCTCGCTGAGCATGGGGTTCTCACCCATTATATACATCGCCTGAACATCGCCGGTTCGTACAGCGTTAAACGCCTCGACCACAGTCAACCCGTTGCGCTCATCCAGCCTCGCATTCCAAGCCTCCTCAAACTTAAGCCTAACAACCGGGTCCTCAACACCCTGATAACCAGCATAGACATTGGGCAAAGCCCCCACATCACAGGCGCCCTGCACATTGTTCTGACCACGCAGAGGATTTACCCCCGCCCCATACTTACCCACATTCCCTGTGAGCATAGATAGGTTCGCTGTGCTCAGCACATTATCCGTGCCTGTGGTGTGCTGGGTTATCCCCATGCTGAATATTATCGAGGCTTTATCCGCCTCCGCGAAGAGCCTCGCAGCCTTAATGAGTTCCTCAGTGGGTACCCCAGTTATGCGTTCAACGCGCTCCGGCGTATACTTCTCAACAGTCTTCCTGAGCTCCTCAAAGTTCTCGGTACGCTCAGCGATAAACTCCTTATCCTGAAGCCCCTCAGCGATGATGACGTTCATCAAGCCATTAATCAGGGCAACATCCGTGCCACCACGATGCCTCAACCAGATAGAAGCATCACGAACCAAACCAATCTTACGTGGATCAGCCACAATGAGCCTAGCGCCCCTGTCCAACACAGCCTGCCTGATGTACTTCGCGATCACCGGATGATTCTCGGTTGTGTTGCTCCCTATAACGAAGAAGCAATCCGTGTCCAGCATCTCCTGAATACTATTAGTCATAGCACCAGAGCCAAACGCCTTCACCAACCCAGCCACTGTCGGCGCATGACACAGCCTAGCACAGTGATCCACGTTATTGGTGCCTACGGCGGCTCGTATGAACTTCTGGAAGACATAGTTCTCCTCGTTGGTACACTTAGCCGATGATAACCCAACGATAGCTCTGCTTCCGAACTCCTCCTTCACCTCAGCCAGCTTACCAGCCACCAAGTCCAGTGCTTCATCCCACGTCGCCTCCCTGAACTCACCAAAATCATCCCTGACAAGAGGAGTAGTAAGCCTATCCGGGCTATTCACCCAATCGTACCCGAACCTGCCCTTCACACAGAGACTGCCACGGTTCTCTATGGCGTCTTCTTTTCCCTTGACCTTGACGATCTTGTTATCCTTGGTGTACAGCTCCAGCGTGCACCCCACACCACAGTACGGGCAAGTGGTCTCGGTCACATCAAGCTCCTTCCATCGCCCCTTGAACCTGCTAGGCTTCTCAATCAGAGCCCCAGTGGGGCACACCTGAATGCATTCTCCGCAGCTGACGCAGTCGCTGTCCGTGAATAACTCACCCAGCCCAGCGATAACAACAGTATCGTATCCCCTGTCCCGGTAACTCAGCACGTTATGGTGCCGTACCTGATTACACGCCGAGACACATCTCCCGCAGAGCACACACATATTCGGGTCATGTATGATGGCTGGGCTTGTACTATCGATGGGCTTGTCAATGTCCTGCACCGGGAACCGGGGGTTATTCATATCCAGCTCCAGCTCGTAGGCTAGGTCCTGCAACACGCAGAGCCCATCCTGTTCGCAGGTGACACAGTCAGCCCTGTGATTTGATAGTAATAGCTCTAGGTTGAGCCTCCTAGCGTCTCGCACCCGTTTGCTGTTTATCTCCACTTTCATATCCTGAGATATAGGCGTGGTGCAGGCTGCCTCCAATCGGTCGCTTCTACCGATATCCACCACACACATACGACAGGCCCCGTTCGGTGGGAGAAGCGGATGATGACACAGGGTGGGTATGTGTATCCTGTTCTCCTCGGCGACCTCAAGAATGGTCTGCCCTTTCTTACCTGTAACCCTGTGTCCGTCTATTGTTAGCTCTACTGACATCTACCACACCTCCTTTATGGCAGTGAATGGGCAAACCGTGAAACATTTACCACATCTAATGCATAGATCAGAGTTGATCAAAGCCTTCTCACCGAGCTCAACCAGAGTGATCGCGTTCACAGGGCAAGCCTTCACGCATAATCCACAGCTCCTACAAGCATCAGATTCAACGCTGTAACCCTTTATCAAGGCGTCACAAACACCAGCGGGGCAACGCCGATCGTTGATGTGGGCAAGATACTCATCCTCAAAATACTTCATGGTGGTTAGCACCGGGTTGGGTGCGCTCCTGCCCAACGCGCAGAGGCTGCTGTCGATGATGCCTGTGCTCATGTATTTTAGCAAATCAAGGTCCTCGATGGTTCCCTCGCCCGTGGTTATTCGCTCCAGTATCTCATGCATACGCTTCAAACCAATCCTGCAAGGCGTACACTGACCACAGGACTCAGCGGTTGTGAAACCTAGGAAAAACTTTGCAACATCAACCGTACAGCTGGTATCATCCATAACGACTACCCCTCCACTCCCCATGATGCTGCCCGCTGCCTGCAGTGACTCATAGTCCAAGGGGAGATCGAGGTGCTGCTCCGAGAGGCATCCTCCTGATGGTCCGCCTGTTTGCACTGCTTTGAAGCTGTGCCCAGGGTGCGGACCACCACCGATGTCGAATACCAGCGTCCTGAGGCTGGTGCCCAATGGAACTTCCACAGCCCCACTCCGCTCAATGGCCCCAGTGAGACAGAATACCTTGGTTCCCTTGCTCTTCTCGCTGCCAACCGCCGCGAAGGCTTCAGGACCATCCGAGATAATCCTCGGAACATGGGCTAATGTCTCCACGTTGTTGATGCTGGTGGGTTTTCCCCAGAGCCCCTTTGTGGCTGGAAACGGGGGACGCGGCGTCGGCATGGCTCGTTTCCCCTCTATGGCAGCCATCAAAGCCGTCTCTTCCCCGCAAACGAA
>CAYUTB010000189.1:0-3267 GCA_964447425.1 uncultured Candidatus Bathyarchaeia archaeon | reverse complement strand
CTGAGCCAAAGGATTAACCCCTTTTCCTCCAATTTTTTTATACAACGCTAATCGAATCTCGTCTTCATATAACTAAGCTGAATTGGAGAGAAGACTTGTTAAACCAGTAATAAACTACCTGCATATGAAAGACGCCGAGGAAAACACAGCCAAGGTCCGAGAACTGTTTCAAAGCTCCGCAAAAGAAGTAAAACTCAGGGGAATACTGGGAGTAACCTCCTACAGACAAGTGTATGATACGCTTCTCGATGTCCAAAAAAAACGACTAAACGAACTAGTTGAATCCAATCATAGCCAACTGATGCTTGATGGCAACATCATCAGCTTCGCCTACGTTTACCCCGATGGAGTAATAGACAACATAGGAAACATGAAGAACGGCTTCTTTGACAAGCAATCTTGGAACATCTACGCCGACTGGTACACCTATCTGAATAACTCCCTCGACGCCACATCCAAGAAGCTAGCGAAAGCATTCGACGGCGTACCCATAACCGCCACCACAACCGGCATGGCGTCCAAGATCAGCCACGTCAGCGAGTACTTCTCCACAGTGGTGAGCCACAGGGTTCACGCCGAGAACGCTGGCATCGGGTGGAGAGGAAAAAACAGCCTGATCGTCAACCCAAGATACAGCTGCATGATAAGACTATCAGGGGTAATCACCGAGGCACCGCTAATCAAAACAGGTAAACTACAGGAGGGCTGCGGAGACTGTACAAGCTGCGAGGAAGCCTGTGCATACCTCAAAAACAGGGCAAAGCTGGAAGATTATCGTGAGCAGTGTCGTGTCTATCTGGATAATCTCGGATTGAATGAGGAGGTCTGTGGTAAATGCATCAAAGCCTGCGTCTACTCGCCTAGATTATCGAATCCACCAGAAATCAAGGAAAGAGAATTGGATCAGGTCTACTACACAAACACCTGATTAGGCGAGGAGTTTCTTCGCCCACTCAGCGGCTCTCTCCATCTCACCTTCTCGTAAAGGTCCCTCACTGTCCTCTACGATAAAACCCTCCGGTTCAGCGATGAGACTTCCACCCTTCTTCTTAAGACGATCAGCTATTGGTTTAGCGGCGTAACCGAATATACTTTCCATGAAGGTGAGCACTTTGTTGTTCACCTTCTTGACATCCATCCGGGTATCGAATGCAGCCACCTTGACACCACTCAGTGTGCCTGATGGTAGCTTGTTCAAGAAATCTGTTGTATCCTTTGTAGGCTTGAAGGCACGCGTTGGGGAACCAACTATCAGATAATCCAATCCTTTCAGCTGATCAAGTGAGACATCCTTGACGCTGAGCACCTGAGTATCCTCTCCGAAAGCTTCACCGATAGACTTGGCTACCTTCTCGGTGTTCCCGAAATATGTGTCATATAAAACTAAGGTTTTCATGAGTACCCAATTGAGGGTAGATGTAAAGCCTTTTCGAGAGATTCACTTGCTCTGTCTGCTGTGATATACCTCAAGTCCTATCCTGAGATAAACATACAAGGCTAGGAGCCTGACTACACCCCAAGCGGTCTCTATGAAATTGAATCGAAGGGTATCAACTATCCATTCAACTGCGCTCATACTACGAGATTAGACAAAGAGCGATATAAAACAAACGAAAAAACGTGGAGCTACCTGTTGCTCTGGGTATCATCGGTCTCAAAGTCAACATCATGGCTCTTTTCCTGAGAGATCAGTTGAAGCTCCTGATTGATGTCACGTTTCAGCCTTAATATCTCTGAATCCAACGAGACGACCTGAGACAGGTTTCTCATATCCCGCTTGAGAACCGCCTGCTTTATCTGAGCCTCAGCCAGCTGCCTGCTCATCTCTCTTACCTTTTCCTCACTCAATGCGCACACCTGTATAGAATTGATGTAAAATAGTCACACAGAGAGGGAGTAAATAAACAAAGCGAAAAAGTCTACTGAACTAGGCTTATGAGGAATCTGCCTATATCCGTGTTGTCCTTGAATGCGATAACCTGCTCAGCCATTGGACCATAAGCATAAACTGGAACCATGCTCCCCGTATGATCATCGCCAATCCACTTAACTTGAGGAGCACCGCTCGACGGATATCCACCGACGATCAACAAGCCACCCGTTTCATGATCAGCGGTAACAATCACGAGGGTATCATTTCTTGTGGAGGCATATTCTAACGCCTCTAAAACTGCGTCATCGAATGCAAAAGTTTCGCTCATGGTGGCGTCAAAGTCGTTATCATGGGAAGCATGATCGATGCGTCCACCCTCAATCATTAGGAAGAAGCCATCGGGGTCATCTGAGAGTAGCTCGATGGATTTTCGGGTCATCTCGGCTAAACTGGGCTCTAGCTCTGGGTCTCGTTCATCATTGTAGCTCATATAATCCGCGTTACCGTTGAAGAGTCCAAGTACCTTGCCTGAGCTGAAGCCCATGAACTCAGCAGTGGTATCCACGAGAGTGTAGCCTGATGCAGCTGGATCCAGCGATGAAAAAAAGGTGCTTCCTCCACCCAGAATAACATCCACTCCACTGTTCAGCACCTGCTGGGCGATGGCGTATTCACTGCCCCTGTTATTCACATGCGCCATGAAGCAGGCAGGGGTAGCATGCGTTACCCGGGTAGTAGTGACTACACCCGTTGACATTCCCTGAACTTCAGCGATCTCCACAACAGTTGTCAGAACAGTTCCATTGGGTAAAGTGGATATTGCCCCATTACTCGTCTTGTAGCCTGTCGCCAACGCAGTGGCTGAGGCAGCCGAGTCAGTGACGTAGCCCGAGAGCGAGTACGTGGTCACCAGCGACTTGTAGGGAAGGCTTCTGATAACAAGATCATCATCACCGTTCATCACCTCCGCAGCCGTGAGCTGACCCACCCCCATACCATCACCGATCAACAGGATAACATTCCTGACATCACCTACCCCGCTGATATCAAGCACAATATCCGGCTTCTCAACAATAGGAGGCACATCAGTCTGAGCCTCAAGCTCTGATATCCTAGTCTCTAACTGGGAATTAGATAGAGACAATGCCTCTATCTGCGCAGAAACCATCTCATAGTTCTCAGTTAGACTCAGCAGCTCAGCCGAGGTCTGTTCACTCTCAAGCAGAGCCACCCGAAGATCAGCCCTAGTACCGCTATACATGTAGAGGCTGCCAGCCAACCCGAGGACCAGAACCACTGTTAAAACGGGTAAGAGATGATTGGACTCCTTGAGATTCATAGTATACGCCTGCTGTGATGGGGTTTAAGGGTTATTCGAAAACATTAACTGGAAA
>CAYUTB010000188.1:0-3287 GCA_964447425.1 uncultured Candidatus Bathyarchaeia archaeon | reverse complement strand
TCTGGAAGAATAGCCGCTAACAGGGGGGAGGGGGGTACCCCTGTCGAGGCGAAACAGGGAACCTCCACCCTAAACCAGCCCCAGAACAGCCTCTTTCTGATCCAATCCAGTACAAAAACGTACTCAACGAACCCCTAAAACCCTCCGCAAAGCTGGTTGGTTAGCTTATTTTATAACTCCACAGAACCCAATATCACCCATAGAGGTTGAATAGATGAAGATCACAGACATCAAAACCATAGCCCTCAAGATACCCCTCAAAGAAGGATCACCCGCCTCCGCCTACCCCAACAGGAGAAGAGTACACATACTCGTCGAGGCCTCCACCGACGAAGGAATAACAGGATACGGAGAATCCATCCCATTCACCTACGGCTCAGTAGGCGGATACATCGAACAACAACTAAAACCGCTCCTCGTCGGGGAAAACCCCATGCACATCGAACGACTCTGGGACAAAGCATACAGAGTAAGCTTCGGACACGGCATCAAAGGAATCTCACTACACGCACTCAGCGCAGTCGAAGTAGCCCTCTGGGACATCATAGGAAAAGCCCGAAAACTACCCGTCTACGAGATGATCGGCGGACTCTGTAAGCCCAAGATCAAAGCATACGCGAGCCTCATGGAGTACCGAAAACCCGAGGAAGTAGCAAAAATATCACTCCAATGGGTAGAACAAGGCTACAAAGCAATAAAAATACACCAAGGAAGAAGCGACGCCATAGAATCCACAAAAGCAGTACGAGACGCAGTAGGCGACAACATAGAGATCATGCTCGACGTAAACGGCGCATGGACCCCCATGGAGGCAATAAAACACGCAAAAACCCTCGAACGATACGACCTAACATGGCTCGAAGAACCCATCTGGCCAGTAGACGACTACACGAGCCTAGCCAGACTACGAGAGAAAACCAGCATACCCATCGCCGGAGGCGAAAACGAACACACCCACTACGGATTCAGGAACCTCATAACCCAGAACGCAGTAGACATAATCCAACCCGACGTAATCATGACAGGCGGCATATCAACATGCAGGAAAATAATCGCACTCGCAGAAGCATGGAACCTCGGCGTAGCCACCCACAGCTTCTTCTTCGGCCCCGGAGTCCCCGCAGCCGTACACCTCAGCCTGAGCAACATGAAAAGCGAATGGGTAGAGATAAACGCGGTCCCACTGGAAGCCTTCTTCATAAACCCAGCCTACAGACCAGTAAAAGGATACATCACAGCCCCCGATAAACCCGGACTCGGCTTCGAGATAAACTGGGAAACAGTAGAGAAATACAAAGTAGAATCCCCCACAGGCTCCCTCTACTACTAACCCCCCGATCCATATCAATAATCGGGATTCTGGGTAAAACAACGTTAAAAACCCGTCCCCAGTAATCCATTCGATGCGATCAGCCTGCAGATGGGTGTGTGAAAAACCATCAAAAAGCCTCATACTAGCACTAATGTTATTCATAATTCTAATTAGGGTCAACACATGCTCGGCCACAGTGCCCCAGAACAAGACACTAACCGAGGTATCCTCATACAACTTTACAGAAGGATTCTATAACGTGGTAAAATACTCTGAAAACAGTGAAACAAATTTCTGGGTCATGTACGAGAGTGACATACCCTACCTCAACATAACCTACAAAGCGCCCTCCGATGGGTACTTGGACATATATTTGAATCCAATCGATGGACCTTTCCCCTATATTGAATTGGAAGATGACTGGGAAAGAAACTCATTAACATACTCAAAAACTATGCGAAATAATGAAACAACATATTTCCTCATTTCACCCCCCATGATCTTCTCCGACTACAACTCCTCGCGAGTCGTTGGGGGCGGAACCACTCTATGGGAACTGTATACTTGGCCGAGGTTGACTGGCTTGATAAATTACACATTCGTCTCTTTTGCTGATATAACTCTAGAAATAAACTGGTACCCCAATACTCCCAGACAGGGTGACGCCATCAGTCTTTTCCCAGACACCAACATAGATCTACACAATTATACCTGGACGATCACAGGCAATGAAGTAAACAGTGTAAACAACACCGAGATCCTTGAAATCACCAGCCTCCCCGCAGGAAAATACAGTGTATCTGTCAGAGGATACGATGACTTTAACCACAGTCACATAGCGGAGAAAATAATAGAAATAAAAACCCCGCTAGTCCAATCCAGTTACTTTGACATAAGATTATTCTCCCTAAACTACCCAGAGTCCGTGAACATTGGAGACATCATAACACTGACCGCGTCCATCGACTACTCTCTTCCACGATCAACAGATGTAAAGTACATCCTAGTTAACCCAGATACCCATGAAAACTACTCAGTCTCTCTCGACACGTTAAACGGAGACGGATCAACAATGTTCAGTTCCCAACTTGAGGCAGAACAAACTGGAGTAATGAAGTTCATTCAGAAACTATACTACAATAAGGATGGAGTATGGGTTGAACTTGATGAGGCTCAACGAACCTTCTCCGTATCAGTAAACAAAGTTGAGGAATCAAACAAGATACCAGGATTCAACCTAGCTTCTATATCAGCAGGATTAATCCTGACTCTATATCTAACCCACTTCAAGGCTAAAGATAAATAAATGAATAAACAAAATATGGCTCAGTCTTTTGCTAGAATTATCGCTATGTTGCTGATGTTCCTAGGGCTTCCATCCTCTGTCTCAAGCTGTTCAGTACCGATGCTGATCTCCTTGACTGATAGGTCTGATATGAACTGGTTTCTTACCACCTCAGCTACATCAACTGCTTTACTGATAGCTCTTCCACGAGCCATTAGGATTACCTCTGCTTCTGCGTCTTTGAGTGCTGTCATCACCGCGAGACAGTAGGCCATAACTGGTTTTCTTCCAATGTAGATTACGTTTTCTTGACTCATTTGTGTTCACCGCGTGTCGTGTATCGGTATCTGTTATCTTGTGAAACAGGTATTAATGTTTTAGGTGATGATACTCGACAGCGCTCCAATGTTCAAAGAACAACTATCCTCCCAATAATATTGTTTTAAACTCCTTTGAACACTAATATTGGCCAAATTACCGCGTTTTCACTGGATTTTACATGTATGTTTTTTCTAGCTACAAACAATCTGATAAATCCTCTATCTCCCAGCTTCTCATCAACCATTCCCCACTGCGGGGAAGGAGTAGCATAAAAAATGAAACTATCTAAAAGAAGCGGTATGACCGGACTCGAGACTGCCATCATCCTGGTGGCGTTCGTAATCACAGCAGCAGCGTTCGCATTCGTTG
>CAYUTB010000187.1:0-3292 GCA_964447425.1 uncultured Candidatus Bathyarchaeia archaeon | reverse complement strand
CTGGGGTCGAAGAGGCAGTTCACCGGGGATGGAGCATACTGGAGAAAGGAGGCACTGCTCTAGATGCGGTGGTAGCTGCGGTAAACAGCATGGAGGATAATCCCATATTTGATGCAGGGATAGGCTCAGTGCTCACCGAGGATGGCACGATTGAGATGGATGCCCTCATCATGGATGGGAAAAGCCTTGAGGCAGGTGCAGTTGCGGGTCTCAGGGATGTAAGGTATCCGGTTAAGCTTGCGAGGCTCGTGATGGAGAAAACACCACACGTGTTGATGATAGGGGAGGGTGCATCGAGGATGGCGGATGAGTTCCGGGTCGAACGTATTACACAGGATAAGCTGGTTACAGATGAGGCACGCAGGGGACTGGAGGAGTGGCTTAAGGAACGTAAATTTGGTGGAACCTTTGGGCACGAGACCGTTGGAGCTGTCGTCTTGGACTCTGATGGAAACCTCGCTGCCGCTACGAGCACAGGGGGAGTCACTGGAAAACTTGTTGGACGGGTAGGGGATGTGCCTATAATTGGTTCGGGTGGGTACGCGGATAATAGGGTTGGAGCAGTCTCCACTACTGGGCACGGTGAATCCATACTGAAGGTGAATCTGGCGAAGCTGGTCCTCTCCTATATGGATGCCGGGTCTGGGGTTCAGGAGGCCTCGGAGAAGGCGCTGGGGTATATGTCTGTGCGTGTTAATGGCAACGGTGGATTGATCGCGTTGGATCATGAGGGTAATATTGGTCACGCGTTCACAGCCAATAGGATGATCTGGGCTTCTGTAAAGAACGGTGTATTGGAGTCAGGGATCAACCCTTAGAGGCGAGATAGACAGAGGCAATAATCAGGGCCACCCCGGATAGGATGATCGCTATTGCTTGATATGTAAATACCTCAGGATTCACTGCAACTGAGGAACAGTCAGGTATTCTACCATCATCGGGATACTGATGACTCTCCCAGTAGCCGAGGTGATCATAATCGGTTATCTCGATATGCTCAACGTACTTCACCCACTTGTAGCCCCAGTAGCAGGGCAGCACAACCCTGAATGGGTACCCCTGTTCCCGTGTCAGAGTCTCACCGTCGGCGTAGATGGCTAGGATCATGTTGTCTCGGACCTCGTTGAGTGGTATGCTGCTGCTGTAGAGGGTGAAGTCTCCGAAGCTGATGTCCATGGCTGCCTCGGTGGGCTCCACTAGGGCTAGGATATCGCTGAGCCTAACGCCGGTCCAGTTGTACGTGTAGACCACATAGCTGTTCAACCCGGGGGTCTCGGGGGGTGAGCCGACGCATATGACGCTGGCGTTTACGCTGACCATGGGTAGTTGCTGGAACTCGGTGTATGTAATATTGATGGGGTTCCTCACTGAGCCATAGATGCGGAGCACCGGCTCATCCTGTGCCGACACAGCGGGTATGCAGAAGGCGAGTACAATGACTAAGAGGAGGACTCGTTTCATCAGATTACCCCCAGCTTCACCACTACATGGTATAGAAGCGTAACGTAGAACCCGATGGACAACGGCATGTGATACAGTCTCCAGTATCTCCTCACATACAAGTTATCGGGGTAGAGCCTGATCAAGGCACCTGAGACAGCCAGTAAGAGGACGAGCCCCAGCGTCAGATAGCTATGGTAGTGTACAGGCAGTATCACAGCCGCCTTTGTCCTGCTATGTACAAGAGCCAGTCCAGCGGATACGGCGCTGGATAGGCAGTGAATATTAAGCCAAATAGGCGTCACCCGGTGCCTGAAAAGCCTCAAAGCTAGAACAGTGGAAACTGATAACAGTGAGGCTGCGGCTATGCCAGCCCAGTGTAGCCAATCCTTGACATCCAGAGACCAAGCCAAGTTAAACCGTACAGGTCTGAACAGGATCAACCCGAGGAAAACGAGCAATACTCCACCCAGCATCAGAAAACGGGGTGGCTCAGATAATCTCACAGTACGATACTTGTAACGGGTAGCTAAAAAGAGTCATCCAAGAAGCGAGACAACGACCACACCAAGAACAATGAGCGTACTGCCTATCACCATGTATCGGTTAACAGCTTCGTCTCTGAGCATGAATCTTGAGAGGAGTACACTGAAGAGGGGGTAGCTGTAGATGATGGATGTTGCGACAGATACCCTGCCGAGGCTTATCGCCATGGTTATGGTTATCCAGGCAAATGCGTTGACTATGCCTGAACCCGCAAGCCACTGGACGTTCTGTTTATTCAACTGAAGGTTTTTGAATCCACCCTTGGCAGCCAAATAGACAGTGCAAGCGATGAGCCCAGAGAATGTACTCACCTGGGCACCGAGAACAGCGTGAGGAAGCAGGTTGGTACCCATCTTCCTCAATACATTTGATACAGCGTATAGCACTGAGGCGCATAGGGGAAGATAGACGAGTTTCCAGTCGAGAGATAGATGACCATCTTTCATGTTGATTAATACGATGCCTCCGACCACCAATAATGCGCCCAATACAACGGGTAGCAGTAACGACTCATTGAGGAAGAGCACAGCCAGCAAAGTGGTTACGACTGGGCTTGTGCCGATGAGGGCGCTCGCAGCCGAGACCCCGATCCGTTTGTAAGACATCATTGTGAGCAGCCTCGCTATGAAGGATCCACATATACCGGCGAGGGCAAACCAGAGCAACGCAGAGAGGTTAACCGCTGGTATGTCCATGAATAAGATGCCCGTTAAGACCAGTGTCTGGATACCGGTTAGTACAAGGTTCGCTGTATCTGGGTTGCTGTCTTTCATGCCTCTTGTCGCCATGACGCTGCTAAGAGCGGTACAGAAGGAGGCAACTAAGGCAACGAGCTCCGCGAACATAAGGTTAGATCAGCCCCGAAGGTGAAAAGATATCGTATCGAGTGCCCAAGAGTATATAGGCTGCAATACACTGGTTCTCATTATGGTAACCTGTGAACTATGCAACAAATCAGGAGACGATCTCAGCCTCAGGGAAGCGAGCCACAAAGAACTCGGGAAGAAATGGGTATGCCAAGACTGCTGGACCGAGCTCTACACAAAGAACCAGATGATCGCGGGGGCTGGTGGAGGCGGAGCACCTGCCTGCGGTATGGGTTGCCCCGGCTGCAGAAACGCTTAGACATTCAAGGTTTTTTATCCATCAAAGTTAGGCATATGATAAATATGGAAAAACGCATTTCAACGTGATACGAGATGCGTGATAAGGTCAAGGTGGCTGTCGCCCAGATCAGCCCTGTCTTCATGAACAAGGAAGCTACAGTAGATAAGACTTGTAAGGCAATCGAGGAGGCTGGACGCAG
>CAYUTB010000186.1:2022-3339 GCA_964447425.1 uncultured Candidatus Bathyarchaeia archaeon | reverse complement strand
GTGCCTCCTTTCTCCAGTATGCTCCATCCCCGGTGAACTGCCTCTTCGACCCCAGCGATGTTTTCCTCAACCTGATTATCAGGGATGTCCCATGCACCCCCATGCACCACAATAACGGGTTTTACCATACAGCATAATTCAGCTTACATATTTATGAAGCCACTTCACACAGCACTGAAATGGGGAGAGAAATATGCAACCTGTAGTCAATACTATAGGTTCAATCTGTAGTGAATACTACAAGTTCAGCGGAAATTGATTAGATCAAACGAGAGAAGGGTAGTCAATACTATACGGATTGTATTCTTTGAGCAAGTCCCTTTGAGGGGTTAGTTAGTACTAACTCCTCCCGAGAATAAGAGGCGATAAAAGAAAATTTCGGTAGTTAATACTACCTTAATTCAGACCCTTTCACTGAGATCAACATCAGAACTGATCACGATAAAAAGATAAAACAGGTGAAGACCGTTCACCGTCTATAGTAGAGAAAGGAGATTAGGCGTGCTTTTGGACGAATCGCTCGATCCTGTCCATGGCGTTTTCTAACATGTATCCTTTCTTGTGGGGGAACCAGCTCTTCATCTTCTGGGTGCTCAGTGGCCTGATCATGCTGAACCTCACGTTTCCCTCGCCGTGTCCCGCACCATAGCTTGCACCGCTTACTGCGAGAACTTTCTCCTCCTCGGCTAGCTTCTGTGTAAACTCGGCGCTGGTCATGCCTGTGCCTGTGATGTCTGGGAACATGTAGAATGCTCCCTCTGGGTGGGGGCACTTGACTCCGGGCATCTCGTTGAAGCGCTTCATGCTGTACTCGATGCGCTCCTTGTACTCCGCCCTCATATCCAGCACGAACTGGTAACCATCCTCCAGCCCCTTCAGACATCCCCGCATCATGGGCCAGCTTGCCCCACCTATGGGTGCCCTGTTGACGTATTGGCTGAGCTCGGGTCCCGCGATCACCCAGCCGGTTCTCATCCCAGCCCACGCGAACATCTTGGTCATAGCCATGGCGACGATTACCCGTTCCTCCATGCCGGGCAGGGTGATTATGGGGAAATGCTTCGCGCCAGTCCAGATGTACTCTGTGTATGTCTCATCGCTCAGGACAATGAAGTCCTTGTCGATACTGAGATCAGCGATAACCTGAAGCTCCTTCTTCCCATAGACTTTGCCGCTGGGGTTTCCCGGGTTCTCTATGTAGAGACACTTGGTCTTGGGTGAAATTGCTTTCTTCAGGGCTTCTTCATCGAAGTCATATGATCCATCCTCAAGCTTCTCAAGGGGTGCAAAGACTACTTTGGCTCCGAAGTAGGCTGG
>CAYUTB010000186.1:0-1922 GCA_964447425.1 uncultured Candidatus Bathyarchaeia archaeon | reverse complement strand
GGTAGCAGGAAGTTGGGGTCTCCCGCTGCCAGTGTGATCATTTCAGGGTCTGGTGGCCCTGATCGTCTTGTTGCTGATTGCCTCGCTGGTCCTCGAAGTTCCTTGCGGACATATTTTTCCACGGACATAGCTTAACCGGGGTCAGATGGATTATAAAACACTATTCAGGGTATCCGCTAACATTTTTAGTGGGTTCAATGAACTATTGATGATTCTGATGAAAACCGTGTTACCGGGAGAGCACCCCACATTAGAGACCGTTCCGGGGAGGTTCGGAGAGATTATCATAGTAGGTGAGAAAGCCATGATGATGAGGCTGACAGTTCAGCCCAACGTGCCTACTCCACCTCATAGTCATCCCCATGAGCAGATGGGTATAGTAGCTGAGGGAGAAGGAACTCTCTTTATCGATGGCGAGGAGAAGCACATCAAAAAGGGAACCAGTTTCTGGGTTCCACCGAACGCAGCGCACAACTTCGACGCCACTGGTGACAAGCCAGCGGTGCTCATCGAGTGCTTTACGCCTCCAAGGGAAGACTACTTGGAGATCATCGCTAAGAGAAAGTAGCTAACTTTGGTGGTTTTCTTGAAGCGGATAGCAGTCGTTGGGACAAGCGGCTCAGGGAAAACCACAGTAGCGAGGAAGATATCCGAGATTCTGAGGTTTCCTCATGTTGAGCTTGACGCCCTATACTGGAGACCAGAGTGGATTGAGGCACCTGAGGATGAGTTCAAGCAGGCTGTCTTAGAGTCTACTCGTGGCGAGGAGTGGGTGACCTGTGGTAACTACCGTTTTGCCCGTGAAGTACTCTGGGATAGGGTGGATACCGTTGTTTGGCTGGATATGCCGTTTCACACGGTTTTTCTCCGTACTCTATGGCGGACCATTCGCAGGATCGTGACGCGTGAGGAATTGTGGGGGACCAACAGGGAGGGAGTGAGCGCGTTGATTGGCAGGTACTCTATGCCCTGGTTTGTGATCCGGACATATCCGCGGAGGAAGCGGGAGTATCCTGAGTTGCTCAGTAGGGAAGAGTACAGTCACATTGGTGTGGTTCATCTCAGGAGTGATGCTGAGGTTGAGGATTGGCTTGGCTCACTTGGGGATGAGCTGGATCTCGAATAGGTTTGGCCACTGTTTTCCTGTTACATAGATTTTACTGGTCTCTGGGTCGTATGCGATGCCGTTGAGTACATCGATTCCCGTTGTGGTGTCCAGTTCTTCTCTGAGTCCTGTCAGGTCGATCCATGAGGCTACCTCGCCGGTTGTTGGGTCTATTATTGCGATTTGGTCCGTCTGCCATATGTTGGCGTATACCCAGCCATCGATGTACTCCAGTTCATTGATTCTGGTGATTTCCTCTCCATCGTAGGTTACCTTGACTGTGTTTTCTATGCTCATGGTTTCTGGGTTGATGAAGCTCAGGGTGGATGTGCCGTCGCTCAGAATCAGGTGTGTTCCATCTGTTGTTAGTCCCCAGCCCTCGTCTGGGATATTGAATTCACCTGTTTTCTGGAGGCTCAGATTATAGATGAAGCCGGTGTGTTCTCGCCATGTTACCTGATATATTGAGTTATCATGGATGGTTACGCCTTCCCCGAAGTAATCCGAGGATAGGTCAACTTTGTTCAGTATCTCACCAGTGGTGGGTTCCACAAATCTGATGCTTGATCTTCCATAGAGCCCGGTTCCCTCAATGAAGACTCCCCGATGGATGACGAGACCCTGTGTGAACGCAGATGGATCATGGGGGTACTTGTTTACCACCCGGTAAGTGTAGAGGGGTTCCAGATATGGTTCTTGATCTTGTGTCCAGTAAGTGTAGGCAGCCGCAGTACAGATCACTATAAACAAGATGGCTGTGAGTCTGCGGTCCAACTTCATACCAAGACTATGATATTTGGTGGTTAAAAAGTGGGGG
>CAYUTB010000185.1:0-3340 GCA_964447425.1 uncultured Candidatus Bathyarchaeia archaeon | reverse complement strand
CCCCTCATCTTCGTTGTGTTGAAAGACATCTTCTCGAACTCTGCCTCAACTGCATCGATCTTTTCATGCCTCTCCTTGTGGCGCCTGAAGAGCTTCTCGAATCCAGCTACACGATAACTGAATCCTTCCCAGTCAAACTCTGGTTTGCGATTGAGCTTCTCTATTTTCCCAAGCTCTACGTCGCTCCTCATGTGGCTGAGCCTTGTAACTGTCCTGATGAGTATAGGCAGCTTAACACGCTCAGATAGCTCTAGAGCGTACTTTGTTAGGTCTTTTGCCTCCTGTGGGCTACTGGGCTCTATGACTGGTACATCGTTGAGTTTTCCCATCCACCTGTTATCCTGCTCGGTCCTGCTGCTATGCTGGCTGGGGTCATCCGTCGAGACCACCACGAGTCCACCCTTCACGCCTCGAAGGCTGATGGGGTTCAGAATATCTAACGCGACGTTGACGCCCACATGCTTCATGGGGCAGATAACCCTCTGGTTAACCATGCTCGCCCCATACGCAACCTCCAAGGCTACCTTCTCGTTTGCGCTCCACTCGAAATGAATACCAAGGCCCTTGGCGACACGCGCCAAAGTATCACCGATCTCGGAGCTAGGAGTACCCGGATAACCAGCGGCGAGAGTGATGCCCGCCTCTATGGCGCCTCTCGCTATTGCCTCGTTTCCCATGAGTACTACTTTTTCTCCCGGTCGGTCCAGTGCTACTGGATGTGACATATTGAATCACATTCAAGGATAGGTGGTTCTTTTAAAATTCTTTCCCATATTCATATGTGTTTTTTATAAAATATTCCTAGAATCGTTGATGCTAAGATTCTAATAAACTCGGTACCATGTATCTTTGATTATTTTGAAGGAGAAGATACTGGGAAGAACCGGGCTCAATGTGAAGACACTGGGCTTCGGAGGAATACCCATACAGCGAGTCTCAGAGAAAGAAACCATCGAGGTAGTTCGCCGATGCTATGAGCTGGGAATGAATTACTATGATACGGCTAGGGCTTACACTGTCAGCGAGGAACGCATCGGGAAAGCATTGGAAGATGTACGTGATGAGGTTATTCTAGCCACAAAGAGTGGGCAGCGTACAGCTGAGGGCGTTGAAAAGGAGCTCGAAATCAGCCTCAAGAACCTGCGCACTGATTACATCGACGTGTATCAACTCCACAACGTCACATATCAGGAGCAATGGGATCAGGTGCGTGGACCCGGTGGAGCCATGGAAGCCATGAACAAGGCAAAGGAAGAAGGCAAGATCAAACACATCAGCGTAACCAGCCATAACCCCGACCTATCCATTGACCTCGTGAAATCCGGGTTATTCGAGACACTGCTGATACCATTTAACTATCTGACCCCAAAACCAGCCGAGAAGCTACTCCCACTCTGCAGGAGACTCAACGTTGGGACCATCATAATGAAGCCCTTCGGCGGAGGCGCATTCAGCAACGCTAACACCGCCCTCAAATATGTCTTCAATGACCCTAACACTGACCTTGTTATCCCCGGGGTGCTGAGCCTAGCCGAGGTAGAGGAAAACTGGAACGTATGGCAAGGCGATCTATCTCTCACCCCAGAAGAGCATATGCTCATCGAACGCGACAAAGTGGAGCTTGGAAGCCAGTTCTGCAGGGGATGCAACTACTGCCAGCCGTGCCCACAGGGAATAGACATCAGTTTCCTGTTGCGGGCTGAGAAGCAGATGCTACGCAGGATGGGGTGGAGTGACAGTCGAGCCGAGAGCGTAGCCAAGGCTATTGTAAAGGGGAAGACATGCCTCAAATGCGGTGAATGCGAGTCAAGGTGCCCATATGAGTTGCCCATTAGAGAGCTCCTGCCTACGACTATGGAGAGCCTTCAGCGGCACATGGAGAACCGAACCATTCCCTAATCTTATCTACTAATTATGTACCCCATTTATTCATGGAATTAAAGAAGATTCTGAAGCAAGCTGAGGCTACCGCGGATGAGGTAGCCCAGCTAACAAGCGGATTGGTGAAGTTCAACTCAGCTCATCCCGATGGATACACCGACAAGGTAGTTGAATACATCAAGGCTTACTGCGATAAACACGGCATAGAGAACGAGGTGCATGCCCATGACCCCAAGAAGCCAAACATCGTTGCGAGAGTAAAAGGGTCAGGTAAAAAGAAGGTGATCTGGGTAGGGCATATGGATGTTGTGCCAGAGGGTAAACCAGAGAACTGGACCTATCCTCCGTACAGTGGCACTATCGCTGATGGCTCAGTCTGGGGTAGGGGTAGCAGCGACATGAAGGGGTCATGCGCAGCCGCCATGGTATCGGCGAGAATACTCAACGAGATGGATTCTATACCCAATACTGTTGAGTACTGGTTTACCTGCGACGAAGAGATCGGTGGAGGCGCAGGGGCGCGTTGGCTCGCTGAGACTGGTAAATTCAAGGGTGATGTATGTGTCATCGGTGACGGAAACGGTGGAGGACCGGAAGCCCCCAGCATCGACCTCGGCTGCAAAGGCGGAGCAGGCGTAAAACTCATCGCAAGAGGCAGAACTGCCCACGGCTCCACGCCTTTCCTCGGTGATAACGCTATCTCAAAGCTCATCAAGGGGGTTCCATGGGTCGAGAAAATCGATGACTTCGAACTGGATTTCCCAAAGGACCTTCTACCCGCAGTTAAAGGCAGCCTAGAATACTACAAGGCGTCAACGCCTCCAGCGCTCTATAAAGCCATGGAGCATAACTTCTACACCCCCTCAGTAACCTGCAACATAATCAGTGGCGGAGTAAAGATCAACGTGGTCCCAGACTACGCCGAGGCAGAGTTCGACATCAGACTCACACCCGGCTCCCATCCGAGTAAGGTAGTTGAGAGGATCAAGGAGCTGGTCAAAGAGTCAGGCATCAAAGGACTGGATGTGGTCGCAACTCGTGACTATAAACCTGAAGATACCGCAGGATACTGTGAAACACCTAACAGCAGCTTTGCCAATCAGTTCACCGGTCTAATCAAGGAGATCACCGGAAAACCTGTGAACATGAAGATACTTACGGGTGGAACAGATGGTGTTAGCACTAGCAAGATCTCTGGGATACCCAGCCTCGGGTACGGTACAAGCCTTGACGGTATGGCACATCAGCCAGATGAACGAGTAACCATCGAGAACCTCGTACTAGGTGTCAAGATATTCACTGCCTTCCCTCTTTTCTTTAAATAACCCTATTTTATTAACAAGAAGAACGGTTTCAAAGTGAATAAAAATGTTCGAGATTGACAAATTCGAGTTCGATGGAAAAAGCTTCCAAGGCGTAAAATCAACCATGCCCGGCGGACCACCCCTTATCCTCATCA
>CAYUTB010000184.1:0-3342 GCA_964447425.1 uncultured Candidatus Bathyarchaeia archaeon | reverse complement strand
ACTTAATAATCATATACTTATATTATATTAAAAGATTAAAACTATGAAATAGCAATACACACCTGTAACACGAAAAAATATTTACATTTGAATAGAAGCGTAAACAATTACTATCGGAATAAACTACGGTTTATAATGGATGCTTCATATATACTACTTGATATGTCAACGCCATCATACGCTCGTTGTCCAAACTGTGACAAATCAAACCCCATAGAACAAACACAGCTAAGAGAGCAGACGTGTATATTCTGCGGACAACCATTCATTATCCCAGATGAGTCAGATACTCAACTAGTTTCTGAGGCTCAAAAACCCAGTAACATCAACAGGATACCTAAAACTAAGCCAATGAGAGAACCTGTTGATAGAAACCTGACGAAGCCAGAAAGATAAGAAGCATCAATATCGTTCTCCCCGCGATGACGGTCTTCGATGTCTATGTCAAGTGTTGAACACATTAAGCCGGATGTATTTTAAGGGTTTTTCAGAATCAAGCCAAAATTGGGGGTTTATAGAGTAACCTCGGCTGATTTCTTGCCAGTCATATGCTCTATGTTGATCCTGCCGACCACTGTAGTGGGCATTCGTTTGCTGTTCAGCATATCATCCATTATAGAGTCTGGGTCAGGCTCAAGCTTTAGCACCATGTCGTGGAAAACCCTGCGTTTGATCTCCATATCCGATACGAACTCTACTCTGCCCTTGAACATCACAGACGCGTAGAGGTGGCTGCACTGTCCCACATAGTATCCGTGGTCCAGCATGGCTTGCCCCCACACCAAGGGGTTTGCCCGCATAATGTCCAGTTTCTTTCCCTCCGGGGCGCTGTGGAAATAGATGCAGTTCTCATCTGCATCATAGATGTGGCTCAGTGATACGAGGTATGGTTCACCGTCCTTGACCATCGCCAATGTGACGTAACTGGTCTCGTCGAGTATCTTTTTCAACTGCTTTGGGTCTGTGATCTCTTTGTCTTTTCTTCTGATGTGATAACTCATGCCACTTCTTCGTTGATGGGTCTATAAAAATTAAATACGGTGGAAACAGAGTCTGGGCATGGGTCCTCATGCTCTTCTACTGGATTACATCAGGACCATCATATCGGTCTCCATGCTGGGGTACGCATCCTACAAGGATGTGAAGACCCGGGAGATACATGACGTCGTATGGATTATCCCCGCAGCCATGGGGCTCATAATCGATGTCTATGAGTTATACCTCGGTAACATCTCCGTGAGGGGGGTCTTGTTCAGTGTTGGCTTCATGGTGGCGCTCTCAGGAATACTCTGGTACTTTAGCCTGTTCGGAGAGGCGGACCTCATCGCGTTTGTAACGCTCGCGATAATCCACCCACGAGTACCCGTCTATGGTTATATCGGGTATACTCCGTTATTCTTCTCATTCACACTGATAGCCAACTCTGCGCTAGCTGGACTGCTCACAGCGTTCTACACATTCGCAGTCAACCTACTGGATACTCTCAGGGGTAGGAACCTATTCATAAGACACAGGGATGTTTCTGCGTTCAAGAAGCTGACCATCATGTTCACTGGTAGAAACATTCCGTTAAAATCCATACGAGGACCACCTTTCGAGTACCCGCTTGAGGTAAAAGGCGAATTGGTGATCAAACCAGACATCTTCGATGATGATGAGGCAAACAAAGCCTTCAGGATACTGAGGGAAAGAGGGGCAGAATGGGTCTGGGTCTCAGCGACCCTGCCCTATATCGTTGTCTTGTTGGTGGGTTACCTGATATCGGTGGTTTATGGTGATGTGATGTTCACCATCATGTCCATGCTTTTTTAGTTCTCGCGGGTGAGGATGGAGCCGGGTCTCGCGCCCGTGTGGAGACCATTATCCACTACCACTTTCCCGTTTACCAGCACATATGGTATGCCTTTGGGGTATGTTGTGGTGAGCTCCGCTGGTCCGGTGTGGTCCAGCTTCTCCAGATCCATCAACACGATGTCTGCGTATGCACCGGGTAGCAGGGTGCCTCTGTCGGTTACCCTGAAGGTCTTCGCTGGGATGGTTGAGGTCTTCTGTACCGCCTGCTCCATTGATAGGAAGTCGCTGTCCCTGACGTATCTCATATAGAACTTGGGGTAGCCGCTGAATGTGTCTGGCAGCGGCGTCGCGTAGGGTGGGTGCCGGTTCATGACGCCCTTGTCATCCATTATTCCAACATCCAAGCCGACTGCGCCCAGCCTGTGCCTGAAGAACTCCTTCATCTGAGACTCTATTCCGCGGTAATCGGTGTGAGCCCCCATGCTATCAGGGTCCAGAATGATCAAGTCGCAGAGAGTGTTCCACGGGTCCTTACCATAGATCTTGGCTGCCTCGGCTAGGGTCTTACCCGCGTACTCGGTGTGGCTGTGGGTTACTATCTTGAAGTTCTCTGCCCAGTGAGGGTTTACGCATGGGTTGATAACCAGCCTCTGGAAGAGCATGCCTGACTCTATCTCCTGCCAAGCCTTCTCCCTGAACTCGGGCACCTTTAGCCACTCAGCCAGCTTCTGCCTGCTGCCCATCAGTCTCAGCCACTGTGTGAAGTGAAGGCTGCAGAGATAGGGGAAGGGTTCCCAGCACTGCCAAGGGATGACATCATAGTTGATATCCATGCCCTCGGCTATCGCGTCATCAACTGGCTTCAGCGTCTCCAAGCCTACTGCTCTACCGATATCGGGGGTCATGGGGGGCACTGTGTGCCAACCGGGGGCTAGGTGGGCGATGTTGAGGCGTACACCGGTTTTACGCGCCGTTTCTATTACCTCATGTATGCCCTCTATGGGTTCGGCGCTATAGGAGCCCATCTTGATGTTCTGGCGTCTACCTGTTCTCCTCCAGTGGGGGGAGTAGATACCATCATACTCCTTGAGAACCATGACGCATTCATCCATCTCAGCCCTAGACGCGAAGACATCTGGATCATAGTCCAGCCCAGCCGTGAGACCCCTGCAGCCATCCATCATTCCCCGATGGATAAGCTCCTTCATCTCAGAGACCTCCGACCCAGTCGCCTCACGTTTATAGTCATCACCCATTACATAGAAGCGAACGGTTCCATGCCCCAGTAATGGGACGTAGTTTATGCTGATTCCCTGTGTTCTCAGCTTCTCAAAGTACTCCGCCATGGTCCTGTAATCGATGACCCAGCCATATTTCGCGTCGAGAAGCTCGTTCACGTCATCGATAGGGAACAGCGTCTTGCCATGGTAGAGGTAGGGGTATTTTTCATAGAGTTCATCCGAGATGACGCCGGGTGCCCTGATGTGTTCGCTTAGTGGAGCTGGGCTCCCACCGCATTGACCAGCTACTACTGTTGTGCATCCCTGC
>CAYUTB010000183.1:0-3356 GCA_964447425.1 uncultured Candidatus Bathyarchaeia archaeon | reverse complement strand
CTTGTTTTGTTTGGACTCTGTTTCTTATCTTTTTTAATAATTATCTCAATTTCATTTGAGGAGAACATGTCCTTCGTAGGCATTTTTTTCAATTTTTCCTCAAGATAGTCTAGGTGATCTTCGTTAGTTTCTCCACACAATACTATTACCATAGATTCATAGCCCTTGAGATAATCATCGATTTGCCCAAATAATCGATCGACTTTAGCTTTCGTATTGAGATTGTACTTTAACTCAACACCAACTTTATTATCTATACCAATATCCGCTAGATGTCTGCCTGACTCTTTCCGGATGTTATGTTTTTCAGAGCCTCCAAGAAAATCCTCACTCATTATATTTTTTCTGAGGTATACAATTAAATCATCTCGATATTGATCTTCCTTTTCATATTTTTGTGGAGACCATTTTTTTATTAATCTTACAACGTCAGAAAAGACACTGTTAAACATAGTATGAATTATTTATTTTTTTATAAAACAATTGTGATAAATTTTCATTTACATATGAAATAAAAATTTTTTGATCTATTTTTTCTTTTTCTTAGCACCAAGAATTTTGGTTACTGGATCTGTTTTGAATTTACCATCACTTGATCTCAGTTTTGCATTTTTAACGCCAAGTAAATATTCTATATTTCCTTCAAGAACTGTTTTTTTCTTTTTTATTTATTCTTACAACTTACACTGGAATATCCAAAAAATATTCGAGTGTAGTGTTTTAAAATTTTTAAACTGGGTTTATGCGAATCTGTATCGCTACAAATATATGTAGCAAACCTTGTGCTTATGGGGTAAGTGATTTATTTTGGATGAGCTCAACGCCGAGGAAAGAAAACAATCCGCACCCCTAGTATGGTCAGTAATACTCCTCCATATGCTAAACCACGTCATCAGCGGCGCTATGCCCATACTCTACCCAGACATAATGGCAGAGTTCAACCTCAGCTACAGCCAACTCGGACTCATCAGATCCGCCGCCACCTTCGCAGCAGGATTCCCCCAACTATTAGTCGGACTCCTGAGAAGATGGTTCAGCGGAAGAGTGCTGGTAGGCGTAGGGAACCTCATCAACGCGGTAATGAACATAGCCATTGCCTTGAGCAATAGCTTCTGGAGCTTCTTCGGGTTTAGTGTAGCTGCCGGCATTGGCAGTAGTACTCAGCACCCCGTTGGGGCTTCCCTGATTACAGCAGCCACTGATCCTGCTGAGCGTGGTAAGATGCTTGGGCTTAACCAGTCTTTCCCATCAATAGCGTTCAGCTTCGTGCCCCTGATCACAGCTTACCTAATCACGCGGATGGGGTGGAGGTCAGCCCTCGGAATACTCTCAGTGCCAGCCCTATTGTTATCAATATACTTACTGGTCTTCGTCAGGGGCTCAGCATCCGTAGAAGGCAAAACAAAAGACGCCTTAAACCTCGGCAAGCTCCGCGAGCAGCTACGAAACAAGAACGTGCTCAACATCAGCCTCCTCAGAAGCGTCATGGCTTTCAGGATGGGTGTAAGAACCTTCCTACCCCTCTACTTCATCGATATACTGGGTTTCACGCCCGAGAAGAGCAGCCTACTCTACTCTGTACTGCTTTTTGGAGGCGTCTTTGGCCCAGTCTTCTGGGGCTGGCTCAGTGACAGAATGGATAGGAAACCCCTTATCGTAGGTATCATGGCTGCAAGCAGCCTCGGATATCTCGCGATGAACTGGGTCACCAGCTTCTGGGGGCTCGTAGTGCTACTCTTCTTGATCGGCTTCTTCGTCCAGACCGTGGTTGTTCAGAACGTCCTCAGTGACAGCGTGCCAAGGGACCAGCTTGACCAGATATTTGGGCTCTACTTCACCATCGGCTTCACATTGGCTAGCTTCAGCAGCATCATATTCGGATACGTGGTGGAGATATTCGGCTTCAACGTCGGCTTCTACTACATCGCGGCTGTTACAGGAATCTCTCTGATCCCAGCGTTCTTAATCAAGGAGCCGAGAACCCAAAAAATGGAATATACGTTGTAGAATACGCGTGTAAACCTGTACAAGCTGGTTGCTATTTTCCAGCCCTGATTCCTCATGGCTTCGTGAATAACACTGATAAGCTAATTAGCTGATGATAGCTAAGGGTTTAGAAGACTGATACCTTCTTGACGCCGGGTATCTTTGATATCTCACTGATTTCTTTGACCATATCCCCCTCGACGAAGAACCTGATCTCCTTATCCCCCTGAATATGCTTCACGTGGAAGAGTTCGACTATCTCAAAAACCACATCCGATCTAGCGTCATCGTCTCCACCGATATCCACTCTAACATATCTCAGCTTGTTATCCCAACGCAAAGCCAAGAACCTGCGGGTTCTCTCACTCAACTCCATGCTCGTCTCGCTGTCAATGATTTTTCTCAGCGGGTTTTTACCAGTCCATCCACAGATGGGGCAGGAGAAGAAGCCCTTTGTCTCGATCAACGCCAACGTGGTGCATTCCGGGCACACTGGTCCACTCATAGATTTTCCTCAGGATCGGAGATGATCTCCCCGATGGTTATGCTGTTATCAATCACTCTACCCGTCTTCAGATCTATTCTAAACATGTAATCGTGTCCTTCCCCTGATCTGGGCGCTAGATCAACGAAAAGCGTTGATTCATCTGATGTTATCTTTACCTCAAATGCCTCCATAAGCTCTTCTTCAGTATCAGAAACACCCTCCCAACGTAGGATACTGTTCTGACTTATCGCCTTCAGGACTATCTTCATATGCGCCCTCATTTTCCTCAGCTCAAGCCCGTATCATTACCAGCATCATCTTGAAAGGCGTCAAAGCCCTCAACGCATGAGGCTCATTCGCGGGCATAATAACAGTCTCACCCTTTCCGACTTTATGCTCTTTACCCGATATCGTGATGAGAGCATCCCCATCGTAGACATAGACAAAGGCATCATAAGGAGCAGTGTGCTCGCTGAGCCCCTCATCTTTATCGAATGAGAAAAGGGTAAGAGTGCCTATCTTTTTGTCGATTAGGGTTCTGCTCACCACTGAGCCAGTCTGATACTGCACGAGCTCATCCAGCTTCTCTACTTTAACCATAAGATCATTCAGGCGATGAGTCCTTATAATGATTCATAAAACAGGGGGGAGGGGGGGGTATAAGCATCCCAGCCCATAACAAGCCTCCAAACATATAACCAGCCTCAGAACAACCCAGAACCCATCTCAAATAGTGTAAAAAACTGGTAGGGTAACCGGTAAAACAGTGCACAAAACCCGGCACATAATCAATACTTTTTGCATTTTTACGCATAGTCTTATTATTCAAAAAACCCTGAGAATGAGGCATGAAACTCGGATTCTACACAGATTATGATAAGAA
>CAYUTB010000182.1:0-3423 GCA_964447425.1 uncultured Candidatus Bathyarchaeia archaeon | reverse complement strand
CTTATGGGGGGTAATACTCGGCGTCTTGGTGGTCAGCTGCGCATGGGTTTGGCGGCGAGGTAGCCGGGGAGTGGCTGGCAGGCGTAGAGTTCTAGGTACTTGGTGTTTCTCGGCTATTATCAGCCCATGTGTTGGGGGGGTTGCAGGCGGTGTTAGAAGCCTTCATTATTCTCTGTGGGTGACCCGGGGGGGCCTCCCCAGTGAAATTTAAATGCATGTACATGCATTGATGTTGTGATGGGGACTACGGTTTCGCTGAGCGACGAGGCGTATAGGGTACTCAAATCCCAGAAGAGAGAGGGAGAATCGTTTTCGGATCTGATATTGCGTAAGTTCGGCAGAGGGAACCCGGCCGCCGTCTTGACCTACCTCAACGAGAAGGGCCCGAACCTGGATTTAGCGGACTCGGTTGAGTCGGCTAGCGGGGAGCTCCGTCGTGACTTGAAGCTGGAAAGGGTTGAGACCTAGGATTGGTTTGCGTCGATACCTGTTTCCTCGTCGCTCTTGAGCGTCGTGAGGGCGGTGCGCTTGAGAAGATGCGGGATCTGGCTGATCGCGGTGAGGTCGTCTATGTCACAGCCGTGAGTATTGCCGAGTTCTACCGCGGCGCGTATGGGTCGAGGGACAGGGATAAGGCGTTACGGGATGCCAAGGATCTGCTTGAGCTTTTCGCGGTTCTCAATCTTGATTACGCGTCGGGTAGGTTGTGGGGTGAGTTGGCGGAGACGATGAAGTCGAGTGCGATCGGTGACAGGGATCTATTCGTAGCGAGCATCGCCCTCGTCAACATGCAGGCTGTTATTACGGAGAACAGGAGGCACTTTGAGAGGGTGCCGGGGCTTGTGGTTGAGGGCTGGTAGTGTAGGTGGGCTTGAGTGGAGTTCTACGGATTCTTGGGAACTTTCATTGGGTTCATATCTAAAGTAGTTGAGAGTCTCTGATAGCAAAGCAAGTGCGTTCCGAAACTCCAATAATAGATGCCCCCGTATTCAATGCTGTTTTCTGATGGGTTCTGGCTCTTTTAAGTTTTTTAGCTAAACATCCTATGTGTGTAGGATATTCTTGTTTTTATCGAACGGTTAGATTGGAAGATAGTGGAAGAGGAGTGTCTTAGCCAGAAAGACTCTGGGAGATGGACTAATCTTCTATTCGACTTGGTGAACTATTGTTTGATGAAACGGCTTGGAGTAGAGTACATATACACTAATGACCAGCATTTCAAGCAGCTCCCAGATATAAACCCACAATTCTAAGGAAGAAGGATAGATGCCGTTAGTTGGTGAGATGAGTGAAGTTGTTGATGTGAGTGTTGTCTGCTGTTACTGCGTCTGTGATGGTGGCGTTTTCTTGAGATTATTTGTAGATTTTTCCTCTGCTATCTATCTTCTCTACGTAGATCTCTTTTTCCTCTTCGAGTATCTTGTAGATGACTCGTAGGGTTCCTACTCGGATTCTGTAGTAGTTTTTTCTTCCCTTTAGTTTGGCTATATCGTGTTTTATGGTGTAGAATGGGTGATTCTTGAGGTCTGTGATGTCTTGAATGATTCCTCTTGCTTGCTTTTTGTTCAGGTTTTTGATGAATTTCTCTGCTTGTTTTGAGAGGAGCACCTGGTAGACTGGCATTTGTCTACCTCAGGGTTTTCTCCAGTTCCTCTATGGGGGTTCTTTTGCCTTTTCTCATCTCTTCCTCGATAGCGTCGAGTTCTTTCCATTCTTCTTGGGTTAGTTCTTCTTCGGGTATGATCATGGTCATGAGTGTTGTTAGGGTTTTCTCGATGTTTTCGAGGCGTTGGTTTACCTTTTTTACCTCTGAGGTTATTTCGTCGAGGTTTGCTTGGGACATCTCTGTGTTCTTTGATTATCGGCGGAGTATTTAGTTGTTTTTAGCGATGGAGATGCGTTGTGTTTTAACCTGTATTGGTACCAATTTATACTATTTCTTGGTTTGGCTGTGTTTTTGTTTTTATGTGGGTGTTTGGCAATATTTTGGTGCCTGGTGGTATGGTGCTGTTTTTTGCCATTGCTGCGTCTGTGATAGTGCTGCTGATGTTGTGTGGTAGGGGCAGAGAAAATATGTAGGTTAAAGATATTTGATTAAAAAAAGTCAAGGTTCGTTCTCTAGGAGCCACTGCCAGACTGGTTTCACAGTAATCATTTTCCCTTGATGATTAAACTCGTGTTCCTGCTCATACGTTAATATCAAACCCTCAGATGCGTTTGTTTCATTCAAAGCTTCTACGAGGCCTCTCACTTTCCGTTTCTCGTTCCCATAGTTTAATTCATAGCAAACTTGGATCGCCAGATGCTTGGACGGTACGATGAAATCCACCTCCGCGTCGCTTCTACCTTTATAATAGTAGAACTCATATCCATGTCTTTTTAACTGGACCGCCACAGCGTTCTCAAGCAGTGCTCCTTTCCTCTCGGTGAAGCCTGGTGAGTTTCTAGTTACTATCCCATTATCTACACAGTAAACTTTCCGGGGACTCTTATCTAGCCTCCCTATCTTTTTCCCATATCTTGGTACTGTAAAGATTAAGTATGCTTCCTCAGCGTATCCTACATATTTTTGCACAGTGTTTGGGCTCTTTATCCCAAAATTCTCGGTAATGGACCTGTACGTGATGGGGTTAGCGGCGTTTGCTATCAGAAATCTATACACAGCCCTTAACTCACTCGGTTTCCTAACTTTGTACCTCTCGGTGATATCTCTCTGCACTATGTCGTTGAGCACGCTCGTTAGTACCGCTTCGTTTGAGAAGACCACTACTTCAGGCATGCCGCCATTTTCTAGGTAGTCTGTGAATTTACTGGATAGTTGTGCTTTCTGCTCTGTTGTATAAATTCGTTGTATAGGAACAGTAACCTTTGTGGCGTTGAGGTATTCAGTGAATGAGAAGGGATAAAGCTCAATGTCAATGTGTCTTCCTGTTAGGTGTGTCCCTAGTTCCTTGCTTAGCAGGTTTGCGTTCGACCCAGTGATGTAGACTCTGTAGCCTTGCCTTAGGATTCTGTTGACGAATAGTTCCCAGCCTTTCACGTTTTGCAGCTCATCCAAGAAAAGTGCTTTACGTTCACCGAAAGCCTCGATTAAGATCTCCATGAGAACCTGAAAGTCCTCTGTCTTGAATTCGGCTATTCTTTCGTCGTCGAAGTTGAAGTAGTAGTGGTCGTCTGGGAACTTGCTTTTCATCAGCTGTTTTAGTAGTGTGCTTTTTCCGCATCTTCTCACCCCTTTGACCACGAAGGCGGAGGCTCCGCTGTAGGAGGCGACATGAGGGAAGATCGTCCTGGGCACAGAGTCGTCGAGGGACTCCAGTTCTTTTATTTGGTCAGCGATCACGGTTCTCAGGACACTTTTAGATATCATTGGGTTAAGACAATCAAACAAGTATCTAACTTTTGCTTATTATAATGATTAAA
>CAYUTB010000181.1:0-3436 GCA_964447425.1 uncultured Candidatus Bathyarchaeia archaeon | reverse complement strand
AGTAAAGAGTCATAGGTCTATTCTCGGGTTTTTCCCGTAGGTTTATCATGGATGTTTTCTCTGTTATAATGTTATGATAACTATAGAGATTTGGTTCACTTGTCATATGAGTACAGCCACTCTTTTCGGTGCATATGCGGTAGCCCATTCGACGCGGGATGAGGCAGATGAGACTCTCAAGGTGTTAAAGAAGTATGGGATTTATCAAATAGGAATTATCAGGAGTTTTTGGGAGAGCAGCGTTCGGTCAAGATGATGCGTTTTTTCAGTATATACAAAATCTTTAAAAGAAAACTGCAAAACTTACGTAGGGTAATTGGAGAATTCGGACATATTTTGAATGATGTGAAGGATCAAAACTGGAAAAGTGAATCCTCAAAAAACGAGAATAATTATTATAATTTAACCATTGAAGAAACGTTCAATCGTCTTAACACCAGTGAAGGCGGTGTTTCAGATGACGAGGCGAAATCGAGGCTAGAAACCTATGGGTTGAATGAGCTGGTCGAAGAGAAAAAGACCACGCCTTTTGAGATATTCTTATCACAGTTCAAGAGCATCCTGATAGTCATACTTGTGATAGCAGCCGGTATATCCGGTCTGATCCTGCACGAGTATACTGATATGGCTGTTATCTTGGTCATCGTTATTCTAAACGCCGTGATCGGTTTTGTTCAGGAGTATCGTGCAGAGAAAGCGGTTGAAGCCTTAAAGAAGATGGTTTCTCCGTCCAGCCGGGTAATACGTGGCGGAGCGATGAAGGAGATTCCCGCCAACATGGTAGTTCCCGGTGATGTTCTTGTTATTCAGGATGGGGACAGGATACCTGCTGATGCTCGGCTCATAGAGGCGAATAGCCTCAAGATGGATGAGTCACCCCTCACTGGGGAATCATCGGCTGTTACGAAGAAAACCGAGAAACTGGATAAGAACACTCCGCTAGCGCAGAGGTTCAACATGTTGTACATGGGGACCCACTCAGTGTATGGACGAGGAACTGCTGTAATCACCTCGACTGGGATGAATACCGAGTTTGGTAACATCGCGGAACTCATACAGTCCATAGAGGAAGAGAATTCGCCTTTAAAGCAGAAAACCGAGTCGCTCGGTAGACAGCTGGGCTTGATCGCCTTGATTGGCTGTATCATAGTATTCGTGGTGGATTATTTTAACGGGATAGGCTTCACTGACTCGTTTATGAGCGCGGTCAGCTTAGCTGTCTCAGCGATTCCCGAAGGATTGCCAACTGTTATGGTGATTACTTTATCTCTCGGAGCTCAGAGGATGGCGCGCAGCAACGCTATTATCCGGAAATTAAACTCCGTGGAGACTCTAGGGACCACTACTGTGATCTGCAGCGATAAGACAGGCACCATAACCAAGAACGAAATGACTGTGAGACAGATAGATACTTTATCGCAGAGTATTTTTATCACTGGTGAAGGCTTTGTCCCCATCGGACGCTTCAACTTGGGCGATGAAAGGATACAGCCTCAACAAAGCCCAGAGCTCAACCTGATACTTGAGACAGGTCTGTTTTGTAACGATTCATCGATAATTCAGGATGATGAAATAGGACCATATATCACAGGTGATCCCACTGAGGGAGCCATACTGATGGCTGCCATAAAGGCTGGGATATACCCCGAAGAACTAGCCAAAAAGAATCCCCGTGTATGGGAGGCTCCGTTTGACTCGGTTCGTAAGATGATGAGCACCGTCAACAGCACAGATGGTGGGAGCCGTGTTCACGCAAAGGGCGCCCCCGAGGTTATAATCGGTCGATGCAACAGAGTCTACATTGATGGACGAATAGATCAGCTATCAGACGAGCATATTTGGAAGATCCAGAAAAAGATCAAAGAAATGGGTGAGAAGGCTATGAGGGTTCTAGCCTTCGCGTACAAAGATAACGGTGATATGGTCGATTTCAGTCAGGAGGCTGTTGAGACCGATCTTGTTTTCATCGGATTGATGGGCATGATAGACCCTCCGCGTGATGAAGTGCCTCAGGCTATCCGGTTGTGCAAGAAAGCCGGGATACGCCCTGTTATGATAACTGGTGACCACAAGACAACTGCTATCGCTATTGCGCGAGAAGTTGGGATACTCAACGGTGATGACTCTAGCGCCATTACGGGTAGTGAACTGGATGAGCTCTCTGAAGATGAACTATTGGACATTGTGGACCATGTTTCTGTATACGCAAGGGTAAGCCCCGAGCACAAGGTTAAACTTGCACAGGCTCTGCGCAAACGCGGTAACATAGTCGCCATGACAGGCGACGGAGTGAACGATGCGCCCGCGATAAAGGCAGCAGATATCGGCATCGCCATGGGTATCAAGGGCACCGATGTAACAAAGGAGGCAGCCGATATGGTTCTGGCTGATGATAACTTTGCATCTATAGTGAAGGCTGTTGAGCAGGGAAGGGTCATCTACGATAATATTCGTAAGTTCATGAGATTCATGGTCTCCAGTAACTTCGATGAGATGATAGTAATATCCACCTTTGTACTTGTTGGGTTGCCAGTGCCTTTCCTACCGGTTATGATACTCTGGCTTAATCTGGTAACCGACGGTGGCCCCGCCATCGCCTTAAGCATGGACGAGCCCACGGACGACCTGATGTCGATACCGCCCAGAAACCCGAAGGATGGTATACTCCACGGGATGTATCTGTTTATCGCCGCTTACGTGGTGCTTCAATCAGTCACCATGGCCGGTACCTTCCTATGGAAATACGTTGTACAGGGAGCCAGCTTGGAGATTGCTAGGACTGTCACATTCATGCAGGTTTGTATTTTTGAGCTTGTTGTAGTATGGAACTGCCGCTCAGAGAAACACAGCGTATTCAGAACCGGGTTCAACAATAAGTATCTTCTATTATCAACTATCCTGGGTGGGCTCTTGACCGCGTCTCTCTGCTATGTTCCGTTCCTGCAGGACATGTTCAATACTGTGCCGCTCTCGCTTCAGGACTGGGGCTGGGTAATGGGTACCTCGTTGATTGGTTTACTGGTTCTACCTGAGGTCTTCTTCAGGCAGAAAAAAGCAATTGAATTGATGTGAAACCTCTTTTCTTTTTTGTGTCTTTTTTATGGCTTAACAATGTTGGCTGTGAAAAAAATGGAGCCTGTTATCTTCTTCAGGGTTAGGCGGATCTTTTATCGTATAGTTGGTTTGCTCTATAATTCAGTCGATGAGTTCTTCAGTTTCATCATCCACCTAACTCAACGGCTTTTACCTTGTTTTGGTGAGCTCATCTGTCTTTTAGCGGTCTGATAGGTTTATCATGGATGTTTTCTCTGTTATCATGTTATGATTCTTAAACAGAAGTTTGGCTCGACAGGTCACTTGAGTACAGCCACTCTTTTCGGTGCATATGCGGTAGCCCACTCGACGCAGGAGGAGGCAGATGAGATCCTCAAGGTGC
>CAYUTB010000180.1:0-3462 GCA_964447425.1 uncultured Candidatus Bathyarchaeia archaeon | reverse complement strand
ACTTGATTCACCAAGTTATTGATCGTAATACAGTCAAAGGGATATAAAAAACCGGAGAACATGCAGTGATGTTTCTAATTCTATTCGGCGCTAGATGCTAGGGTAATGGGTGATGAGTGGTTTTGATGGCTTAATTCGGGTAGGATAAGCAAAACAATTTTACACGACCCTGTGGCTCATCAGTGGCATGAAGAAATCCACCCTTGACCTACTGCTGCTGGGTGTGGCGCATAGCCTCAATCATAGCTTGTTTCTTGTCTTACCGCCATTGATGACCACTATCGCTGATGACCTGAACACCAGCTTCGGCACCATCGGGATAATCTCAACCATCACTTTCCTCACATATGGAACAGGCGCCTTGATCGGCGGACCTCTCAGCGACAGAATAGGCAGCTTGAAGGTCGCCCAGATAAGCATCGGATTAGGTGGGTTGATGTCAGCTGTTTTTCTCTTCGCGAATAACGTGTTCATCTTCGGCGTCGGGATGTTTCTGATGGCGCTATGGGCTAGCTTCTATCACCCGACGGCGAATGGGTTGATAGCGAAGGCTTTCCCCGAGAACACTGGAGGCAGCATGGGTATTCATAACGCAGCGGGAAACTTCGGTCAGGTCTTAACGCCCACTGTGGCGTTTTTCCTCGGGGTGACGTTTAGCTGGAGGATGAGCTTTGTCTTCTTTGGGGCTATGTCTGTCGTGACTGCTCTGCTATTGAACAGGATCGATGTGAATGAGGGCGCATTGGAGCGGAATACGACTGGGTATCTGGAGTTCATCAAGACGCCGGGGCTCTGGATAGTACTCATCTACAATATTGTCGTGGGCGCTCTCTTCAGGTCCGTTGACTTATTCTTCCCCAGCTTCCTGAGCACAGAGAAGCTCTACACGGGTGAGTTAGCTGCTATCGCTAACAGCATGATACTCTTCTTCGGGGTTATCGGGCAGCTCGCAGGAGGACGGGGCAGCGACAAGTATGGTAGCCAGAAGGTGCTGCTTGTGACTACTGCGGGTATGGTGGTTAGCCTCGTATTGCTGATGGTATTACCGACGAATTTCGCGGTTCCAGTCTTCGTGTTCCTCTATGGGATATTCATGTTCGGGCATCAGCCAACGGTAACGAGTCTGGTGAGCAAGCTCAGCCCACGGAACATGATGGGCTTAGCTTATGGGGTGATGTTCTTCAGCGCATTCGGGGTAGGCAGCATCAGCACATCAATAACAGGGTGGCTAGCGGATGCCTATAGTTTGACTACGGCTTTCTGGGTTAACACTGGGCTTTCGATTGTATTGCTACTGATCAGCGTGGTAATCTATCTACGGGTTAAGGAGTAACCCGGGTTAGATAGCTGAGTACACCCATTATCGTCTTTGCGTCCATGATCTCGTTTTTCTCGATCAGGTCGAGAACTTCTTCTATACCATACCGTTTGATCTCGATGTCTTCATCATCCTCGGGGCTTGCACCAATATTCGTGAGACCTTCAGCGAGGTAGAAGTAGAGAATCTCGTCGCTGTACCCAGGCACCATGTAGCATTGGAATAGCTTGTTCCAGTTGCTGGCTGCGTATCCTGTTTCTTCCTGAAGTTCACGTACCGCGCATTGATATGGGTCTTCGCCTTCCTCAAGGGTTCCCGCGGGTATCTCAAGCAGATACTTGCCAGTTGCATACCGGTATTGCTTTAACAGCACTACCTCGTCGTCTTGGATAGCGATTATGGCGACTGCTCCGGGGTGTTTTACTATGTTGCGCTCGGTTTCTCTTCCATTGGGGAGCCTTACCTCGTCGTGGTAGAAGCTGAAGCTCTTGCCTTTCTGCAGTAGCGTGCTTGAAATTGTCTCTTCCATGCAGTATGAGCCAATTGGATGAGATAAAAGGGTTAGTAGTGGCTCTTACCCCAGTAATTCTTCGTGATATCAAACAGTCCAGTGGGGTTTATTCTGCCCAGCGCTGCCTCGATCTGCTCCTGAGCCTTGTCCAGCACCTCTTGTTCGTTTACTGTCTTGACCTCCCGAGCCCTCATCAATACCTCTCCGTCCACTATCACGGTATCCACATCGTTGCCGTTTGCGAAGTAGGTCACCTTATCCACGTACATGTTCAGCGGGTAGAAGTGGGGCTTATTCAAGTCAACTAGGATTAGATCAGCCTTTTTACCGGGTTCAAGGCTGCCGATCTGGTCGTCCATTCTGAACGCCTTGGCTCCGTCGATTGTAGTCATCTCCAGTATCTTACCCGGGGGAAGCACATCAGCGTCCCTGTAATGTCTTCTATGGTACCGCATACACTGGAACATGTGCCTGAACATGTCGAAGCTCCGATCTGGCGCCCCAGCGTCGCTCCCCATCACAACGGTGACGCCTGCGTCGATGAGTTCTGGCACAGGGCATCTGCCCATTATGCTGGCTACTGCACTAGGATTGTGAGCGATATTGGTGCCTGTTTCTTTGCATATCTGTATCTCCTCAGCGGTCAGCTCTGTGCTGTGGCTGAAGACTGCCTCGGGTCCTGTAAAGCCCAGTTCCTCGTGGCAGAACTTTACTGTGCCTCTTGAGTGCCCATCCATTGTGAACATCAGGTCATATTTTCGTGATAGGTCACGAACCGTCTTGGCTCGTTCCTTGAGGTCTGCTAACTCCTGTCCCAATATGGGTTTGACCTCGGGGTGAGGAGTGGGATGCATTACCGCTACCTTTACCCTACCAGAAGCCCTGTTATGGTTTTCTTCTATGATCTTCTCGGTTACTGCGATCTGTTCCTCGTAATCCACCATGAGGTCTCGTCTGGCTTCACCGCTCCAGTCACTGTAGAGGCTCGGATATGGTGGTCTTCTTGGTCCAACCGCCATAAAGGTGCGTACGCCTATTTTCTCGGCTACGTCACAGTGAGCCCTCGCGTATTTCGGGTCATCTATGCGCATTATGCTGTCTCCTCCGCCGAGGAAACTGATGCCACAGGTTGTACCAAATTTTAGGCGTTCTAGGTTGAGTAGGGCTGAGTCTGCCTCCCAGTACTCTGTCGTTGAGCCCATGGCGTAGATGTCCTCACATGCCTTGTACCATGTGTCATTGTGCATCCCAAGTGTTCTGAGGAGGCTGTGCCCCGCGTGGGCGTGCCCATCCATGAGCCCGGGCATGATCACCATCCGCGTGGCATCAATCACGGTATCGGATTGATGTTTCTTTACAAGCTCCTCGGTCTTCCCTGTCTCGACTATTTTGTCGCCTTCTATGGCTACTGCGCCATCCTCGATGATGCGCCTAGCTGGGTCCATTGGGATGAGTATCCCGTTTTTAATTAGAATACTGCTGGTTTTCTTGGGCATCTATTTCACAATTTATTAGGTTAGATGTGGGGTTTTAAAATTATATAATACCCGTCTAAGGTTTAGGCTGAGACCATCTGATATACCAGTATTAGAACCGCTGATAACAGGAATAATGCCGCTGTTTTCTTTGTTAC
>CAYUTB010000179.1:1724-3576 GCA_964447425.1 uncultured Candidatus Bathyarchaeia archaeon | reverse complement strand
TCAGGGAAGCAGAAAACCTTGAAAAGGTTAGATAATGGGCAGAATTATCGATAAGAATAATATTACCCGTTGAGATGAGTCTTGGTATGTGGCGCCAAAACATACACTACAAGGTTATTGACAAAGCCAAACGTCTTGTCAAGAATGGGCAAGTGGAGTTGCTTGATAATGGTAGATACAATGTTATCGGTGATCATGGAACCTACAACGTAGTTGAGACGCCGTATGGGCAGATGGCGTGCAACTGTCCCGGGTACAGGGATAAGGGTAGTTGCAGTCACAGTATTGCTGTGAGTATCGTCATAGGTAAGATTAAGGTCAGATAACTCAGTCGTAAACCAAGATAGGTTTACTTTTTATTTCTCCGATCATTTAACATGTATTGACGGATGTTGATACCCGATAATACAGGCATAAATCCTGAACAGCAGAGTATGATCAACATCATACTCTTCTACATAGAGGAACTGCTAAAGGTAGATAAAGGGGAGAAAGCCACCGAATACTTCAATGAGCGCCAGCGAAAAACGCTGGTAAAACAGGGCGTGCTCACCAGAAGCTATGGGCATGGGGGCTGCAAGCTACATCTCACCAGCAAGACCAAACAGATCATACAAAACATCGTAACAAACACCCAGTGACGCCCTGAGCTCTGCGGAGGTATTTCAACTATAAATATAGTGCTGTATTTTATAAAATGCTCAGGACGAGACCGGAGCATGGGCAGATAGCAGGACCCCTCAGATTATCAGCTATCGCCCAAAATTTTTAACCGCATTTCACCTATTTTGTAATGATTTGTCTATAATTGAACCAGATGGAAAAGCCATTACGAGAACCTTCAGACTGGATAAGGCGTGGAACGATGCCATAATTGAGGAAGCGGAAAGACAGAATATCTCCATCAGTGGACTCCTTGAGAAGATATCGCGAGAATATATACTATTTTACAGATGGGTTGAGGAGCTCCAGAGCGTAATCTTCTCACCGAACACGATAAAGGGAATCATCGATGCGCTGGATGATGAGATACTGGTCGAGATCGCTGAGAAGGTAGCGGAGTCTACGTTCACGGAGTCGTATATGGTTAGGGGAGACGGTGTTGATTTGGATGTTGTGAGGTTTCAGATCACTGAGCAGATGGGTAAATATGCTCACTGGTTCACTGTGGTTGAACATGACACAGATGAACACTATTTCTATATCAAACACAGTCTTGGTGAAAAATGGAGTGTCTTCGTCGAGGCATATGTGGGCAGTCTTTTCCGGGACGCGGCTGGTGTTTATATCTCAACCGAGAGGGTCGGGGAGAACATATTGGTGAGGCTGGATGACTAGCTAAATTAGTTTAAAACATTATAATCTATCATGATGCCCGGGAATATTCGGGTTTTTATATAAGGTTCAATTAAAATGTATTTGATGATGATGGACGTAGATCTTGAAAAAGGAAAAAGAGTAACCATTAGTCTGGATGAGGTTATCACCAGAAGTGATGGCACTCATGCTACAATGCGTGAGTTCGTGAAAGAGATGTTATTTTACAACCCCAACTTCCACATAACCACGAGCGCCGGCGGCGAGTCATGGTATCTTAAGAAGAAGGAAGACTAATCCACCTTTTTTCAACGAAACAATTATCAAGAGACCTTGAACCTATCTTTTGAACTGATTTGAGTCAAGACGCGCCACACATTGTTATAATAGGGTTGGGAACAGGGGGGCTCTATAGTAGCAGGGCAGCCCAGAGGTACAACCGGAGAACCCAGATATCGATCTACGAGAAACGGAATTATCATATGTTCAGTCCATGTGGGATACCATATGCCATTGAGGGCACGGTGAAGAGCTT
>CAYUTB010000179.1:0-1624 GCA_964447425.1 uncultured Candidatus Bathyarchaeia archaeon | reverse complement strand
GTTGAGTCAGTGACTATCGCGGGAGAGGTTATACCAGTGGACTTTGTCGTGATGGCTGCTGGAGTAAATAGCAACATAGAGCTAGCGGAGAAGATGGGCGTCACCTGTGTTAAGGGGGGCATCAAGACGGATAACAGGATGCGGACAAACCTGCCCGATGTCTACGCGGTGGGGGATAACTGCTGGAGCTACCATATGATCGATGGATCTCCTGCGAGGATCGCTTTAGCCACGACTGCCTACAGGCAGGCTATGGCGGCTGGGGTGAACGCCGCGGGTGGAGACGCGGTCTATGGTGGCACCTTGGGCACTTTTGTCTCCTATGTTGGCGACCTTGAGGTCTCGGCTACTGGGTACAATACGCCGGGGGCTGAGGCAGCTGGCTACGAGGTTGTCAGCGGGAGGGCGAATACAGCGAATAAGCCCACATGGATGCCTGATGCCAAGGTGATCAGTATAAAGATAATCGCGGACGCGAAGACTGGGAAGCTGCTGGGCGCCCATGCTATAGGCTCAGAGGGAACAGATTGGAGGATCAACATGGTTGCCCTCGGCATAAAGAAGGGAATGACCCTCGAAGAGTTTTCCTCGGTGGAGCTTGCCTACTGTCCGCCTGTCAGCGAGTTGTATGATCCGTTGCTGATGGCGACGGATGTGGCTCTCCGTAAACTGGATGCGAAGCAGAGAAGAGCCTAGCTCTTCTTGGCTCTTACCATGTTGCCCAGTTTATGGGCGACCATATCAGCCCTGCGGTAGGTCTCTGGTGGGATGTCGGGGAGATGGTATTCTTTTATCTCGTCTAGGAAGCCGTGGCGTGATACCACTGAGCCCGCTGCGCAGTCCTTTCCGTAGCCGCACTGGTAGCATTGGCTGATGCCGGGTACGTTGACGACTCCGACGGGTTCTGCCATGTGGTTGCTCTTGAATATCTTCCTGATGAACTCCTCGACTGGGTTGGTCTCAGCTGAGCCGTTGGTTACTATGGCGTTTAGTTTTCCGCTCAGGGGGAAGACCTCCCTGTGTCTGAGGCTGAAGGTGCGCTCAAGGAAGGCGTGTCCAAGGGCGTTTATGGTGCCAAAGTAGTCGGGGGCGCCGAAGACAACAGCGTCTGCCTTGAACATCTTGTCTCTTATCTCCGCCCAGTCGTCCTCAAGCACGCATATGTTGTTCCCAGCACACTTTACGCAGCCCACGCAGCACGGATGATCTTATCGTTGAGGCTGACGAGCTCATAGGGTTCTCCTGTCCTCTCCAGCAGGTATTTGAGTATCTCCTCCGTTGAGCCGCAGAGCAGGGTGCCTGATTTGTTTCTTTGGGGTCTTCGTCCGCTGGCGCTTATTCCTAGGATCATTTTACCACACCATTGGGACGTAGCCTTGTTTGATGTACTCGCTGATGATTGTACCCACGTACTCGACCCTTACGCCCATGCCGTCGATCTTCTCGCTGATGCCATCTCGGTCACTGATGGCTTTACAAGCGTAGCTCTCGCCCATAGAGGCAAGTTCGATGGCTGCGCTGGCTACGTCAGCGTCATCGTACATGAGTTGCTCGCTGGGTCCAAAGTAGACGACCTTCACATCATCGAGCCACTCACGTTTGATGGCATTCTTGGCGTACATCA
>CAYUTB010000178.1:0-3672 GCA_964447425.1 uncultured Candidatus Bathyarchaeia archaeon | reverse complement strand
AGCTCGGGGCTCAGCACTCTCTTGATTTGCCTATAGAACCTATAGGTAGTTAACAGGATGCTCATGGTCAAGAACGGGTATATGAACCCGAAGGAGATACCATAGATATGATGTAAAACGCTGAAAAGTACCACGCCTATTACCAGAGCTTGAAGAACATACAAGACTGTCACTACCCCCGCACCGTGCCTGTACGCGAGCTTCAGCCAGCCATCCTGAGTATTCGAGAAAAAGTCCACGAGACGCAGTGGGCTCTCGACATCCACCGTCCTCATTTTCTCGTCTTGATGCTTCGCGAGTTCAGGTAGCATGATTACGCTGATGATCATCGCAGACACCCAGACGAACCCCGCAAAGGAGACCTGATCATAGACGATGAGGATAGACCAGATGGCTCCGAGTAGGCAGAGCCCGACTCCAACATAGTTTACCCTGTGCCTATCCTTGTTGGCTCTGATAGCAGCTATGATTGATACCCCTATGAAAAACAGCGTGCTTAGAACGAAGAAATCGGTTGGGATATCCATCACGCTTAATTGTATTTGAACATAAATATCTCTTTTTATCCGAGCCTACATCGCGATAACGGCGAATCCGCTCAACACTGCGCTGATCAGCAAGTAGATAATCAGCCTCTTAGGGCTCTTATCCATCAGTGCCCAGTAGAGAAGCCCAACAAGTGTGCAATAATGCTGATACCAGAAATTACCCGTATGGGATGGCTGAAAAACGAATATCCGCATAAACACACCGAAGAATGGAACTAAAAAATAGAAGTGTTTCTGTTCACTCTCAAGGTCACTCTGGTTTTTCAACTCAATTTACTATTTCACAGATGTTATCTATTAACACTGTTTTTGTATTATTATGAGTGACGAGTTCAAGGTTCACGGCTATACGGTGGACCAGTTAATGTCGTTGAAGAAGGATGACCTGCGCGCCATATTACATGAACGAACACACCACACAATCGAGGTCTACATCTACAGAATACTCAACGGTACCCATGAACTGCCCCCAGACTTCGGAGTGGTAGCTGAGAAGCTCTTGAACATCTGGAAAGAACGAGGCTTCAGCCTTGACTCCCCCGATGTCCAGTGGTGCATCAAATACATAGAGGCAGCGAAACGGCTCAGGGGCGGCATGGACCCCGTGCTTGAGGCTACGAAGTGGGAGAGATTCACCGAAACAGATGTGAAGACAGTTGAGCGCCTCATCTACGGCAGGAAGAGCATCAGGCAGTTCAAACCCGATCCGGTGCCAGACCAACTGATCCTAAGGATACTCAAAGCAGGTCTCTACGCGCCCCACGGCTGCAACGTAGGCTGCACAAGGTTCCTCGTGCTCAGAGACCCAGAGGAGCAGAAGCTGGTAAGCAGCGACATCCCAATCGAAAACTGCGTGATGATCGTGGTGCTTCAGGAGCTCAGCATGTATCAGACTCTACGGTTCGACAAGTTTGTGCCCCAGAACCTCTACTTTGACGCAGCAGCCGCAGCGGACCACATCTGCCTTCTGGCGCATGCGCTGGGGCTGGGAAGCTGCTGGTTGACCCACGGGGAGGATACCCAGAAACGGCTCCGTGAGCACTTCAACCTGAGCCCCACCATGACAAGCCGAAACCATATAATCATCGGTTGGCCAGCGGAGGAGACCATCAAATCCGAGAGAATGAATTTAGATGAGGCAATCCTCAACTAACCCCATGACTCAGCCCCTAATCCTCTTCGACATGGATGGCACGTTGATCATCCAGAAAGAGAGACCAGCCCCTACTGAGGTCACCAAGTTTCACGGCTCGTATAAGTCGGTAAAGGACCAGATGAAGGAAATCGCGGTCAAGCACGGAGTTCCCGCTGAAGAAGTAAATGCTTTGGACCGGATGGCTCACATCTGGAACCACACGAGAAGATACGTTGAGAATCATGGGTACTCGGAGGCGAGGATTCAAACAGTGATCGATGAGATAGGTGTGCCCTTCATGGCTGAGGATCGAGCCGACCACGCTGTGAGTGAGTTACTCCCCGATACCATGGCTGGTTTAGAGTCATTGAAGCATAGCGGATATGAGATGGGGCTAGTCACCACCGCCTCCAGAGAATCATATGACAGGATCAGCAGCCACAATGACTTTGGCTGCTTCGGCGACTACTTCCGGTACTCTGTGACCCGAGACGAGTGCAATTATATCAAACCAGAGCCAGAGCCCATACACCGTATACTAGAACACTTTGGGCGAGATGACTTTGTCTACGTGGGAGACACCGACCATGATGCTCAGGCATCCCATGCAGCAGGAGGCTTATTTGTACTCATCAACACGAGAAACTACGGCGATGAGACAATCAAATCACTCAACCCAGACGCTGTAATAGATAACCTCCGAGAACTCCCTTTGACTCTGCAGAGCATATCAGAATAGGTGAGTGACTACTATCCTCAACCCAATAAGGATAAGCACGAGCCCACCGGCGATCTGAGCCTTTTTCCCAAACTGCTTGCCGGTCTTGTTCCCGATATTCAACCCTATGAATGTGAAGATGAGCGTACCCGCCCCCATGTACAGACTCGGTATCCATATGCTGAGCTCCTGCAGGCTGAAGCTCAGCCCAACAGCGAGGGCGTCGATGCTAACAGCCACAGTGAACATGAGGAGGGTTGTGAATCCAAGCAGGTCGCTTGCGTTGATCTCATCCGTCTCTTTATCCAAGCCTTCCCGGAGCATCTTACCCCCAACAAACGCCAGCAGGATGAATGCGAGCCAGTGATCCCATCTCTGGATGAGGTTGATCACCGTTGAGCCGAGAAACCAGCCTAGAATAGGCATTACCACATGGGCTGCCCCGAATGTGGAGCTTACCTTCAATGAATCGCTGAGCTTTACCTTACCAAGTCCGAACCCAGCTACGAGGGCGACGCTGAAGGCATCCATCGCTAACCCTATCGAGAGCAGTACCAGCGAATAGATGTCCATGGAGTAACTCATAGTAACTGATCTGCCCGCCTCGGTGTGGTTTAAATCTTGTTCATCGCGGTTCTCAGAGGTTTCTACCGATCATCTTCGCCTGCTTCAGGAGCTCCAATCGCTTCTCCACAGGGTTGTCTCCTGTACCGGCTGCTGTCAAGTTGATTGACTTCTGCATCCCATACCAGTTCCAGACTCCGTCAAGCCATTCCAAGACATTATCATAGGCGTTCTCCTCCTCCCTACCATATGTGATGATGTTAACCGGTTTCGCGTTTGGCCACTTCAATGCGTTCTCCTCGCTGTAATGCTTGTTATAGACATAACTTCTGTTTATGAAGTTGAATGTCCTGGTATCCACTTGACCATACCATATGGGCGCACCGATAACCATAGCACCCATAGACTCTAGGTCAGCCTGCATCTTCTCGAAGTCATCATTGGGTGGGAGCATCTCATCCGCGAAGTAACCTAGGTGACCGATGTAGATGTCTTTGAGCCGCCAGAGCACCGTGGTGTGCCCCGCCTCCAACGCGCCATCCAGTACTGCCCTAACGAGTTTGAACGTGTTTCCATCATGCTTGGGTCCTCCCACTATCCCAACTACCTTCAATTCAATCCTCCTCACTCAGGCTCCATCATGTAATAACCCTTCCCTTCACCCCGCCTATTCACATATTTTTTACATTCAAGATACTCTTCTGATG
>CAYUTB010000177.1:0-3675 GCA_964447425.1 uncultured Candidatus Bathyarchaeia archaeon | reverse complement strand
GAGTCAGCCCGTGTAGCCAAACCGGGTTCATCTATTGTTATCTCATCACTAAAAAGAGTCTACAGTAATGAGGAAATAGCGAAACTAGTTGAAAGTGATGGGCTGTGTATAAATAAAATATTTACACGGGAAAATATCAACGACTGGATAACCGTATCAACTAGAAAACAATAAAATAAGCCAAAAAAAGCCTCGTTTCAGAAAGTTTTTATAGCATGCACATCGCTCATAGATTAACTTCACAAACGGTGCAAACAACTTGGAACCAAGAATGAAACCACTAAACATGCTAATCAAATCAAACGGAGCAAACATAGAAGTTGTTCTAAAGGGAAGGGGCAGCTATAGAGGAAAACTCATGCGTGCCGACGGATACATGAACATGATGCTCAAGGGAGCAAAAGAATACGATGACCGCGGCTTGGTAGCAAGCTACGGCGATGTATTCATACGCGGTAACAACGTCATGTATGTTACTATCGAGCCGACTACGCCCGCCCCAGGCGAGTAAATCCCCCATTTAGAACACATTATAACTATGAATTGCTTCTGAACACATTGAGGGTCTAGATGAAACTGATAGTAGCTGTCACAGGTGCAAGCGGTATCGCTTATGCTGTGAGTTTTCTGAAAGCGTTGAAGAAACATGATATCGAGACTCATCTAATAGTAACTGACTCAGCGAAGGCAGTCGCCAGCCATGAGATAGGAGACATCAAACAGTTAACAAGCCTAGCTACGCATGTGTACAATCCTGATGATATGTCCGCGGGTATAGCCAGCGGTAGTTTCCCCGTGGATGGCATGGTTATTGTGCCCTCTTCTATGAAGACGATCGCGGCTCTTGCGGTTGGTTTCGCTGATAACTTGGTTACCCGGGCTGCTGATGTCCAGCTTAAGGAGAGAAGACCACTAATTATTGTGCCCCGTGAGACTCCGCTGCATGCTGTTCATCTTGAGAATATGGCCAAGCTCAGCCACCTCGGCGCGGTTATTCTTCCCGCGATGCCTGGGTTCTACCATAGCCCTGAGACCATCGATGATCTTCTGGATTTTATCTCCGGTAAGATATTAGATCAGCTTGGTGTAAACCATAATCTGTATACCCGCTGGGGCTCAGCTTAATCCCTTCAATTCCTTGCCTATCTGATCTAGGTAGTTAAGCATAAATTTGTGGCGTTTCTCGGCTAGTTTCCTCGCTTCATCTGTGTATAGAATGTCTTTGAGTTTGAGTAGTTTCTCGTGGAAGTGGTTGATGAACTCTTCGGGAGGTCTTTCATGTTCAACGCTATACTGGGCTGCCCTGTATATCCCAACAGCACCCATGGCATCCAGCTTATCCGCGTCACTCAAAATCTTAGCCTCCAAGGTCTCTGCTTCCCCACCAGCAGAGAAGCTGTGCACATCGATGGCGTGAACTATCTCATCTACCCTAGGGTACTCTAGTTCTTGGAGTATTTCACGCGCCATTTTTGCGCTGTGATGGGCGTGATCCTCATTGCCCCTACCAATGTCGTGAAGAATGGCGGCTGGGATCAATACCGTTAATTCGGCGTTGAGAGCCTTCCCGAGCACCCTGCAGGTCTCTATTACCCGCTCCGTGTGCTCGTATCCGTGGCATCCGATCTGCCTCTGAAACTGTTTTGAGATATCGGTTAGCTTCTCGTACAATACTTTTCACTGTTTTTCTATCTTTGACTCTCTGCCAATGTTTATTGATAAAACACCCTTGTAGCTGGTGATAAAGCAGTTTACGAGCTTCGCCTCGTCGCCTGGCTTGACTGCCACAAGCTCCTCGATGGTCTCATTCCAGATAGTCAAACCCATTGTAGCCGTATCGTCCTTGACCTCGCCTTCGACGAGCATATGTTTCAACCCTGAATAGGTCTCTACTTCCCTCGGCTCACCGATGCTTATTATCTCGACGATTAGCTCTATGTTTTCCATGCCGGGGCGTAGCTCGTTTAGCTTCATCTGGTTCACTTCACGAATCGGGGGCTTCCCTTATGATTGTTTTCATTGTACGAGGTGTTCTTTGAAGATATTTTATGATAAAATACCCCATCTGGGCAGTGAAAAGTTCCCTGATGGAATAAGGATAAAACCATGAAATCTATTGGATACAGGATGACTCCAAGCCACGTCCTCGAATGCCTCAGCTGTGGGGCTAAATCGGTCTCCGAGAACCCGGACACTATGTGTCAGAAATGCGGAGGGCTTTTGGAGTATAGGTTCATCGCGGATAAGGTCAAGTTTAATGGGCCCTTGACGTTCTGGAGGTATAGACCGGTTTTACCAAAGGTATCCCAGATGGTCTCCCTTGGAGAGGGTGGGACGCCTCTTCAGAGAGCCGAGAGGTTGGCTGAGATACTGCATTTTAATAACCTCTATTTGAAGGATGAGACCCGTAACCCCACTAACAGCTTCAAGGATCGCTCAGCTGCCTTGGTCATATCCGATGTCAAGAGCAGGGGCTACGATAACATCGTTTGTGCCTCAAACGGCAACCACGGAGCCTCTATCGCTGCCTATGCTGCGAAGGAGGATGTCCACTGCAACCTCGTGGTCCCCCGTGGGGTAGATATGGGTAAGCTCGCCCAGATGCTCATGTATGATGCGAAGATCGTCCAGACGGGGGATAGTATCGAGGAGGCTATCAAGCGAGCCCGTGAGCTTGAGCATGAGATGGGCTGGTATCAGGCAACGACTGAGCTTAACCCTCTGAGCATAGAGGGTTTGAAAACAATCAGCTATGAGCTGGTTGAGCAAAACGGTGTGCCCGATTACGTTATCTTGGCTATGGGCAGTGGGGCTACTATTCATTCGCTCTGGAAGGGCTTTAAGGAGATGGAGCAACTGGGCATCATCGACCACAAGCCAAGGATGATCGGGGTTCAAGCAGAAGGATGCTCACCCATAACCCAAGCCTACGATAGAGGCACCGATACTCCGATAAAGCTCAAGAAAAGAGAGACAGAGGCATCAGCCATCCGCGTCGCCGAGCCCATATACGGAAAACTTGCGTTAGAGGCTTTGAAAGAGTCCAATGGCTTCGCTGTCTCCGTCACAGATAATGAGATGCTTGAAGCGGGTATGGAGATAGCCCGAAACGAGGGCATCTTCGCCGAGCCAGCGTCATCTGCCCCAGTCGCCTCATTACAGCATAAGATGGTACAGGATAGGATAGACCAAGATGCGAAGATCGTCTGTCTCGTGACCAGCAGCGGCTTGAAGACCGATGATATCCTACGGAATATTACAAAACGCAAGAAGAGCCCACGCCTAGGAAGCAGGTTAGCCACCAAGGAGCGAATACTCAGGATAATAAATCAAGGCTCCACCTATGGCTACGCGATATGGAAGAACCTCGGATCAGATATGACAATAGGGGCGGTATATCAACACCTCACTGATCTTGAGAAAAAGGGTCTCATCAAGTCATCTCAGATGGGAAAACGTAAAGAACTGGAGATCACGGAACGGGGAAAACGAGCCCTAGAAGCTCTAGATGATCTGCAAGTACTTCTCTAACAGGTAGGGGGGAGGGGGGTCTACATATCTCAGCCAATAACAGGACTCCAACAGCAAAACCAGCCCCAGAACAGCCCAGAATGGATCCAGATATGTTGAAAAAACTGGTAGGGTAACGGGTTTTAAGTGACGAAAAGCGTCATG
>CAYUTB010000176.1:0-3683 GCA_964447425.1 uncultured Candidatus Bathyarchaeia archaeon | reverse complement strand
ATCTCACCTAACCAGTTCCCGATACTGCCCTTGGCTGCTCTAATCTTGGCAATAGGCGGTGTAGCTGGTTTGATCTATCTCAGAGGACGAAATCAAGCAAGTCCTATGGCTCTGGTGGTTCCCGAGGCTGCTGACGAGAATGGTTCATCTCGGTTATCTATGCGTCTACCCGAGATTGCACCAGGGCTCCCCCCTGTATGGGGTACTGAACCACTGTTTATTGAGGGCAGGATGGTTTCCACCGAGGATGTCGCCATGCCGGGGCAGCAGCTTACATTCCTCTTATCCGAGACTGAGTTATTCAGTGGCTTAACAGATGAGAATGGCGTTGTGGTTTTCTCCACAAGTTTTGAGCTTGGCTTACACGAATTGAAGCTCGTTAACAGAGCCGAGGTACTCCAAACAAGCCTCAAGATAAAGATCGTTGAGTACCGCGAGGAGATAATCAGGCTATTCAATAATCGTTTCAAGGAAGCCCGTGAGCAGTTTGAACGAATCCGGGATAACTATACTGCACGCGAGCTCTACAATTACCTCAAAGAGCGTACCCCCGAGGAGACCCATGAATCTCTCTGGAGTCTGGTGAGTTTGTTTGAGGAAGCCAACTACAGCCTACATATGATAAACAGGGACCACTATACTAGGTTCTATCAAGCCATGAGACGATACAGGGAGGCATTGGATGCAGAAGTCAGTTAGGGAGATAGCGGCGCCTACTGTTGCGTATCTTGTGTCAATCATCCTGACTGTATGGTTCTTGATATTACAGAGAACCACTATTCCCCTAAGCCTTCTCGGTTTTCAGGCTCAGATTGACCTCAGCTTCCTAGGGGTCCCGCTTTTTACCTTGCTTCTATTACGGTATCTCTCACTACTCGTTGATCACATGCTTGTAGGGGACATTATCGAGCCCCTAGCCGAGGGACTTGGAACCCTCAGTATTACTAGCGCGATCTATTTCCTCGCCGACTGGTCAGCTGTTCCCATCTGGGTGAAGCCCATCACGGCTTTCCTCCTCTACTCGTCCCTACTTTCCCTTGCCCAGAAGATAGTAACTGTCAGTGTGCGGGAGATCAATCACCTCTTTGAACCCATAGCCACGAGTCTCTACATACTGATGGTAGGTTATCTGGGGAGCCAGACATGGTTAACTCTCTACTCTGCGCTGGAGGCGACCATTCAGAATAACCCGTATATGAATATGTTATCCCCGATACTCAAGGCGGGGTTAGCCGAGCCCATAAACAACATAATCATCCTCGCTACCGCACTCACATCAGTACTTGCCCTCACAGGCTTGGGCGCCAATAACCCGAATAGTTACCTGAGGTATCTTAGCTCCACTGTTGGCGAGAAGCTGCCACAGGTGGCGTTGATAAACTTCTCCGCTCTGTATTACCTGTTTTTTATCAGGCATTACCTGTTTGAGCTCAGCGGCATCAATCCCCAGTTCCTCGCAGTTGGCGAGTGGGTCCTCATCTGCGCCGCCTTCTACCTAGGCTATAGGAACCTAAGGGATTACGCCGAGACGAGCCTTGTACGCCAAGACCTCACAGGGACATGGAGCAAGCATATACAGCAGGTGGAGACGAATAACGACCCAAAGCTTGAGCACCTCTCTGCGCTCGTGGAGCGTTTCGTAGATTATGGGCACAGGGATGAGCTACTCACACACCTGACCATCTTGCTCTACGAGTCCGATACCAAGACAAACCAGATTACCCAGATCATCGGATTAATAACAAATTATCAGGATACAAAGCCGCCACGGATCGGGTTCCCGTGGCAGATCGATAACACTCGGCGCTATAATCAGCAGAGGCGAAAACAGATAATTAACACTGTCCTCGCCTCCATCAAGCTTGGTTAGCGCTCGTATATTATTTCTCCATCTATAAGCGTCATCTCGATGGGTATGTCCTTGATCTTCTCAGGTGCTACCGTGAGTATGTCCTCGCCTAGGACTACCATGTCAGCCAGTTTGCCCTCCTCTATGCTTCCCAGCCTGTCCTCGTCGAGCTGCTGATAAGCTGAGTTTACCGTGTAGAGCTTCAAAGCCTCGATTACCGAGACTTTCTGGCTCTGCCCGATGGGTTTACCCGCCTTGGTTTTCCGGTTTACCAAGCCATGTATCGCCATTAACGGTGGGTAGGGCGCACATGGGTGATCGCTGTGCGCCGCTATCTTCACCCCAGCGTCGAGGAATGATCGCGCTGCGAACATCCGCTCAAGACGTTTTTCACCGAACGCCGGTATGAGCTTGTCTCCATGATAGTAGACATATGGACCGAATATGGTCGGCAGTATCTCCAGTTTCTTGATGCGTGCAACGATCTCCGGGGTTATCACCGTGCAGTGAATATCCCTGTTCCGTGGGTCCTTCCGCGGGTATTTCTTCTGAGCCTCCTCCATGATGTCGAGATACATATCGATGGCTCTATCCCCGTTAGCGTGTGCAGAGATCCTGTAGCCCTCCTTGTAGGCATCCATGATCTTCTTCGTCGCTATCTCACGGGTTGTAGCCATCACACCGTAGAACCCGGGTTTGTTGAGGTATTCCTCGGTCACAGCGGCTGTTCTGGCTGATATGGCTCCGTCGAAGAAGAATTTGAGGCCACAGATCCGGAGCCAGTCATCTCCAAGTCCACGATAGATCCCCAGTTTATTGAGTTCAGGGAAGAGATCTATCATTACGTCCATCCTCACCCTGATGGGTAGCTCTCTCTTGTTGGCTAGGTCGAGAGCAGCCCTTATCTGGGGCTGCTCAACGGTGTCATATACACATGTGAGCCCTACCTCTGCGCACTCTGTGAGAATCTCACGTGCCCCCTCCATCGATTGCTCCCTCGTTGGGGCTGAAACCTCGGCTGGAAGTATCATGTCAATGGCTGTCTCGTGGAGGCCCCCAACGATCTCCCCCGTTTTATCCCTGTCAAACTTTCCCCCAACAGGGTCCTTTGTGTTCTTTGTGACTCCAGCTAATTTGAATGCGAAACTGTTTGCGATACTGAAGTGTCCCCCTACGGTCGAGATGATTATAGGGTGCTCTGTGCTTGCCTCATCTAGATCCCAACGGGTTGGGTGGCGTTTCTCGGCTAGTTTACTGTCATCTTCCTGGTACCCGAGAATCCATTCTCCCTTCTTCGTTTTCTCTGCCCGATCCTTCAATCTCTCTATGAGATCATTGATCCCGTGGACCCCCGCTTCTTCACTCAGATCAACGTTTAGTTTCCTAGCTGCTCCCACAGCCATCATGTGGCAGTGGCTGTCAATGAGACCCGGGATCACTGTTTTTCCCTTGAGATCGATTACACTTGTGTCTTCTCCAACGAGTCTCATTATTTCCTCGTTTGAGCCTACCTTGATTATCCTACCATACTTGAACGCGGTTGCTTCAGCTATGGTTTCTCCCTGATCCATTGTGACTATTTTTCCGTTTATGAGCACGGTTTCAGCTTTCATATACAATCCTTCTCTATGTTAATTGGCTCTAATCCTAAATATTATATTCCCAAGAATGGATGGCTCAGCATGTCAAAGCACTTGGAAATCCGCGAGATGGAGAAGAAATTCGTCTACGGTACTTGGAGATACGAGAACACATGGAACCCCGTGATTATTGAATCCGGGGAGGGATGTTATGTTATTGATCTGGATGGGAAACGCTACTTTGATTTCTCATC
>CAYUTB010000175.1:0-3691 GCA_964447425.1 uncultured Candidatus Bathyarchaeia archaeon | reverse complement strand
TTCGCGCCTTTCTAGAGTAGCGGTCTATGACTATTTTCTTTATGTTATCTTTTTCTTCCATGTGTTGCGCCCGCGATTATCCTTTTATGATTGTTTACTATGCCAGTAGATAGGGGTTTGTTATTTTTCCACCTTTACATATTCCTGCATTATCGGTATGGTGTGTTCTTCTTTGAATGCCTCTATTATCGAGGCTATGTTTATGTCGTGGACTCCCCTGATGCTCCTTATCTTGTTCAGTGTCTTTCCGAGGTGTGGCCGATTGTATGTTCGTATCTTGATCATCAGGTCATACTGGGCAGTGGTGCCATAGACCTCCACCACTTCCTCCATCTGGGTCAATTCGTGTGCAACATCACTGTAAAGCTCGGCTCCTGTCTCCACTCCTATAATGGCTACCTGTGTGCACCCAATCGCCTCCTCGTTTATGAGGGCGATGAATCCTTTTATGGTGCCGTTTTCGATGAATCGTTTGACCCTGTCGTGTACTGTGGATGTTGGTATGCCTGTTTGTTGGGATATCATGTTGTAGCTGGTGCGTGCCCTGCTCTGGAGGGCGGTGAGTATGGCTATGTCTTCTTTATCTAGGTGATGCATATTCTTCACCCGGATAATGTCCGGATGGAATATATGTTATTCGGATGATATTCGCAATAACATTTCATTATCCGGATGGGTAGAATGGGTTATATACGAGTATGAGGTGTAGAGTCCAGAAAAAAAGAGACATGTATAATGTTTCATCAAAATTATTACATTTATAACGCCATCACGTTTTTCCTTTTATTCATAGTTATATTTGAGGACTTGAATTTAGTAACTGGAGAAAGCCCAGTGGGTGTCAAGCCACAGTTGTTCCTTGTGTCGTTGAGTCTCGGCGTTGGCTTGATAGCTGGTTTTGATATCAGGAATGATCTGGGGCCCCGGAGGTAATTCAATTGGATGTAGAAAATTTAATAATATTAGTCTGTTTGACGCTTTTACTCAGCTTTATCAGTTCCTTGATCTACCGTTTCACAAAGATCCCTGATGTTATCTGGCTCATGGGGTTCGGAATCCTCATGGGGTCCGGTTTCCATTATATCGATAAGGGGCTTTTCAATGAGCTTGCCCCTTTGATGAGTATTCTGGCGTTAAGCATCATCCTCTTCGAGGCAGGTATCAACGTGGATATAGTCACCCTCATCGATAATATGGGGAAGGCTGCGGCGCTTACCGTTGCCAGCGTATTCTTTTCCATCGTGCTTGTGGGGGTTGTAGTATCAACTGTGCTGCCAAATGACTTCAATCTGCTTCAGGGTATGTTGCTAGGCTCCATGGTGGGTGGCACCAGCACTGTGGCTGTATTCGGAATCATGGCGAGCATCGAGAAATCCGTACCCAACCTCGGCAGTACAAAGATCATGCTTACCATGGAGTCAATTATCTCGGACCCTGTCTGCATCATCGCGTCCATCACTATTCTCAAGATGATTCTACAACCCAATGTAAGCATAAGAGATGGGTTCAGTGACATCGTGAGCACGTTTATCCTGTCATCCATAATGGGTGTAGTCTTCGGTTTATCCTGGTCTAATGTATTGAACCGGCTGAGAACCCACCCCTACACCTATATGATTACCCTCGCCGTCCTGCTGCCCTGTTATATCATCAGTGAGCACCTGATAGGCGACGGCGCAGGGGCTATGACTGCACTGGTCTTCGGGTTAAGCATCACCAACTACAACTACATCATGGAGAAGCTAGGGAAACCGGGAAAGGTAAGGATCAATGTGCGGAAGCTCAGGGAGTTCCATGAGGAGATTGTCTTCTTCATCAAGTCCTTCTTCTTTGTCTATATCGGGGTCGTGGTCTCGATTACTTGGAAGTTTTTGTTCGTAGGGTTCGCTTTGGTTATTCTTCAGATGGTTATGCGTTTTGGTTTGGTAGCTGGTATAAGTAAAGTGCTTCAGTTCACGAAGGAGGAGACCAGCATAGCGAAGTTCGTATACGCCTCTGGGTTGCCCGCCTTTGTTATGTCTCAGCTGCCTCAACTGTATGACCCCACTGGTGTCTTCTTCTTGACGCCGGGGCTATACCCTGATATCTGCATGCCTATTGTGTTGGGTACGATTCTGTATAGTGGTTTGCTTGGTCCATGGATGATCAATGAGGATCTAAAGCCCCAGAAGATACAGCCCATCGCGGTAACCCAAGAGGATGAGGCCTAAGCATCTGAAACAGATGATAACCGCTTCAACCTCATCTGAGCATCTCACCTTGAAGGAAGGAAGGGCGAATATTTTATCATTATATATCCTAAGGAAGAGAAGGATCGCAAGAAAAACTATAATACATTAAGGTAACTAAACTTCAGAGGTTTAATGAATATGAACATTGTTAAGGATATGTTAAAGGCTGGTAAAGCCGCCATCGGAACGACTGCTTCTGCGAAGAGCCCCGTGGATTTTTTGGCTGATTCAGGGTTTGATTTCATCCTCTTTGATACACAGCACTCGCCTGTGGAGATCAAGGAGCTGCAGTATCCACTCCAAGCCATGAAGGGAAAGAAAGCCATCCCCATCATTCGTACGGGGGCAAACGAACAGGATCAGATCTGTTATGCCCTGGATATCGGAGCCAAAGGCATCATAGTGCCCATGGTTAACTCGAAGGAAGAGGCTGTTCACATGGTGAAGTGTTGCAAGTATCCATTTGAGGGGATAAGAAGCTCCGCTGGTATGAGGGGCGAGTGGGGTGAATTCAAGAACTACCGTGAATACATGGACGCGTTCAATGAGCAAATACTGGTTATCCCCATGATTGAAACAGTGGAGTCACTTACCAACATTGATGATATTGTCTCTGTTTTGGGGGTTGATGTTCTCTTGGTGGGTCCTTCAGATCTCTCCATTAACCTGAATATCGCCTTGGGTTATCATAACCCCAAGTATCGAGAAGCATTGGATAAAATTGTGAACTCCTGCGAAAACGCTGGCGTTGTGCCCGGGATGTATTTCATTCCTCCGGGTCAGGACCCCAGTGATTTCGTTGAGAGGGGATTCAAGTTCTTCACTCTGCCATGGAGTCAATGGGCGACCGCTGGTATCAAGAACGGGTTAGCCACGATTAAAAGATAAGACCAAAAGGGTGAGTGATGAGATGATTACTTACCCTCAATCTTCTATTTTATATCCCAGATTCATCGAATATTTTAATCGCTTCACCGGCTCTGACCCGCTGCATGGTAATATAAGAAGTGAAATACATCATGTGAGAACACTATTAAGAGGTCAAATCATTGCTCAAATACGCCCTGATAGTCGCAGGCTTCATCATCATATTTCTCACCATACTTCCCCCTACTTGGTATGTTGATGTCGGCACACTCCTTCTGGGAGTCCTCCTCCTCTTACTGGGGATAATGGAGTTGAACAAGGAGAAAAAACTCAACAAATCAGACCCTGTGTAACAATCGACCCAGCGTTCAGCTACCCTTTCGGTTATCTTGTGGTCGGGGTGCGTTATTTTCTAGGACAGGCTTCCCGCTGAAATGACCATAAATGTGAGACATAGGTTGATTGCCCAGCCCGAGTAATCGCTCTGTCTCAATGATAGCGTCGCTGAGATGATCAGTAGGAAGAATGATAATCCTTGGAGTAACTGTGCTTTGTTATCCGGTATGTTTTCATCTTCTCCTGCGTGTCATCAG
>CAYUTB010000174.1:0-3701 GCA_964447425.1 uncultured Candidatus Bathyarchaeia archaeon | reverse complement strand
TCTAAAATATTTTATTTTTAAACTATTTTTCAAAGTATCCGATCAAACAACTCTGTATATTTAATAGAACCAATTTATACAGGACCGGAATAATTATGCTAATTGCATAGTTGTAAACGCCATAATTATACATATTGTATAATATTATATGGTTTTTAGAGTCATATTGTATCTTATTATGAGTGAATGTGATCAATTTGGCATAGATATAAATTGTGGGAAAATAGGTCAATACAGATAGTCGATGAAGAAAATCGTTTGCAGATGCCACGATGTCACTGAATCAGACATCGAAGATGCCATCGATGCCGGATATGATGATATCGAGACCTTGAAAAGAATCACAGGAGTCACAACTGGACACTGTCAAGGAAAAACATGCTTGCCACTAGTTATGAACATCCTAGCAAGAAAAACAGGGATTAAGACCAATGATGCCCCTAGAACTAGGGCACCTATTGACACTCTTACCTTGGGCAGCTTGGCTACAGGTGAATCTGATTAATGGTAGATTGGAGAATATACAATCACCCTGTACTTGAATACAACAGAGGAAAAGAGATCAAAATATATCTCGACGGAAAACCAGTAAAAGCCTTTGAAAACGAGACAGTGGCAGCTGCACTGTACGCGGCTGGGTTGAGGGAGTTCAGCAAGAGCATTAAATATAGACGCCCCAGGGGATTCTTCTGTGCCATTGGCAGATGTTCATCCTGCATGATGGAGGTGAATGGAGTGCCTAATGTCAGGACATGTACCATGCCAGTTAAAGATGGGATGAGGATCAAATCACAGAAAACTCTCAGCAAAATAGCTACCATGGGGGCAAAGATTCATGCATCTCTGCCGGCACAGACAGGGATCAACACATTTTACAGGCAAAGCGGCAGGCTCTCCTTGGCTTTGAATGATAAAGAGGAAGCCGATATGGATCTCGAAAACAAGACATACTCTGAGATGGGACAACACATTAAGAAAATGAGCCCCAATGATATTGAGAAAAAATGGCGATACATATCAGGGGACAATATCAAGGCTGGTTTCTACTCTCACAGTGAGGCGATGTCTCACCCATTCGGGTTGACATGGGCTTATTTGGAGGCTCTCAAACAAGGCAAAGTACCCATCGAGAAGCTGAATAAAGTAAACAGCATCGAGGAGAAAAATGGGCAATACAAGATTAAAGCAGACAAAGGCGAGTACACCGCAGATAAGATCGTAATAGCAGCCAACGTGAACACCAAGGAACTTATCGAACCAATGGGCTACAACATCGACATACAACCATACAGAAAAGAAGTCGTGATATCTGAGCCAATGCGACCATTCTTCGGACCAACAATTGATAGACCTAGCAAGGGATACTTAATCGCACAGACAATGAGAGGCGAGATACTAGGAACCATATCCGAGGAAAAACCCAGTAAAGACCTATCAGAAACAACGTCAGTGTTCCTCAACAAATTCGCAGACGAGACCCTAAGGATTCTCCCAACGCTGAAAGATCTAAGGATAATCAGGCAATGGATCGGAATCACTGAAAAAACCAGAGACGAGGTCCCGTTAGTGGGAGCCTTAAACAAGAACATCTGGATCGCATGCGGTTTCCATATCTATGGCGTAACCATGGCGCCAGTGATTGGAAAACTATTAACCGAGTCTATAATCACTGGGAAAGAGAATGAGTTAATAAAAACATTCAACCCACTAAGATTCTAGAGATTTTAAATCTCAAAATATTTTTCAATTTAAAATAAATTATGAACAGTTCACATTATACTATAGTAGCCGTCTCGAGGATTCAATCGCATGCATATCGGAACTTCAGATAGATAAGATATTATCAGGAATATACGTCGGTAAAATTCAGTCCATTAGCTGGCTAATCAGAGACACAAAAAAGTGTTGCAAAATGGTTTTACGCGGTAATATGCTCTATTTGAGTTATAAAATTCCTATATTCATATCTTAAATACCTGATTTGGCTCATTCAATGTGATTAATTTGAGCGTTGATACCGAAAAGATGCTAAAAGAAGCATCAAAATGGAAAGAAATCTCACCTGCAATGCACGCTTTCTACAAAGGAAAAGTAGAGGTAATGCCAAAAGCGGCCATCAGAAGCCTGCAAGACTTTAACATATGGTACACACCGGGTGTAGCCCAAGCATGTCTTGACATCGAAAAAGACAGAGAAAAAGCATACGAACTAACCAGTAAATGGAACTATGTCGCTGTAGTCAGTGATGGAACAAGAGTTCTCGGTCTTGGCGACATCGGTGGACAGGCGGGAATGCCCGTAATGGAGGGAAAAGCACTCATATTCAAGTACCTTGGTGGTGTAGACGCTTTCCCCATCTGCCTCAGTACAAAGAAGACAGAAGAGATCATCCAAGCCGTAAAATGGATCGAACCAAGCTTCGGCGGAATCAACCTAGAAGATTTCAGCAACCCAAAATGTTTCGAGATCTTGGACAGACTCAGGGCTGAGATGCCCATCCCGGTCTGGCACGACGATCAGCAAGGAACAGCGGCCATATGTTTAGCCGGAACTATTAATGCCCTCAAATTTGTCGGTAAAAAAATGAGTGAGGCAAAGTTCACAATCGTCGGAACAGGCTCAGCAAACACAAGAACATACTATGTTCTCAAATCAGCTGGCGTAAACCCGAAGAACATAATCATGATGGATAGCAAAGGCGCCATAGGAACCCACCGTGAAGACCTAAAAGGAACATACAAGTGGGCGATCGCCAAAGAGACCAACCCCGATAACATCGAAGGGGAACTCAAAAAGGCTGCAAAAGGAAGCGATATCATGATCGCAGCGAGCAAACCAGGACCAGGCACTATAAAGAAAGAGGACATCCAGGTCATGGCTAATGATGCCATAATATTTGCATGCGCGAACCCGGTGCCAGAGATATGGCCATGGGAAGCAGAGAAAGGAGGCGCCAAGGTTATAGCCACGGGTAGAAGCGACTTCCCCAATCAGATAAACAACAGCCTAGTTTTCCCAGCTATCTTCAGAGGAACCCTAGATGTAAGGGCCAAGACCATCAGCGACGAGATGTGCATCGCGTCGGCAACTGCTCTCGCAAAGTTCGCTGAGGATAAGGGGTTATCTAAAGACTACATCATACCGAGTATGGATGAGTGGGAGATTTATCCATTACAGGCAACAGAGACAGGCATGAAGGCACAACAGCAGGGACTTGCACGGGTCAAAATGAGTCGAAGCGAACTCTATGAAAGAGCTGAATCAATAATTAACAGAACCCAGAATATCGTCAAACTGCTCATGAAACAGGGCTACATCGCAGCCCCACCTAAAAATCTAGTCTAACTCATCCACTTTTAAAAATTCTAACTACCTGTGCTTATTCAGCCACTTAACACATTGTAATATAGATTCATGCATGGAAAAACTTCCTATTTTGTAATTTATATGAGATTTTCGCCTTACAGATTCGAAATGTTTAGTAGTAAGGTTAGTAGAATCTATTTGACTTCTCGTGGCTGAAACACCGGACCTAGAAATAGAGATACAAAACGTAGTAGCCTCAGTAACCCTAGACCAGAAATTCAATCTACTAGACATACTAAAAACCTTCAGAAACGTTGAGTACAACCCAAAACGGTTTCCAGGCCTCGTATTCAGGCTCAAACGACCAAAAACAGCCACCCTCATCTTCAGCACAG
>CAYUTB010000173.1:0-3749 GCA_964447425.1 uncultured Candidatus Bathyarchaeia archaeon | reverse complement strand
ATGACAAACACCTCCGAGGAGGCATCAAGGTTAATTGATACGGCTAGGAGTGTGGGGGTTTTTCTCTCGGTCGGTTTCGTTGAGAGGTTTAACCCAGCGGTTCAAGAGTCAAAGAAGATGGTTGAACAGGGTGAGATTGGTGAAGTGCTCGTTGTGCACACGAAGCGGGTGACCAGAAGACCTGCGCGAGTCGGCGATATCGGGGTAGTGAAGGATCTGGGAATACACGATATCGATATAGCAAACTACATAATGGGAGATATGCCAGAGACAGTCTACGCCACAGTAGGAAGCCACTCTCACTGCTTTGAGGATTACGCAAATATTGTTCTTAGGTATCAGGGGAATAGGTCAGCTTTCATTGAGACCAACTGGTTGACTCCCAAGAGGGTTAGAACACTCACCATCACGGGGTCTGAGGGTATTATCGAGGTGGAGTATACAACCCAGGAGCTGAGGGTGGAGAAGAATGATCACATATATCAACCTCTCAACTGGTACAGAGAACCCCTCTACCTAGAATTATTAGACTTTACATCAGCGATACTTGAGAAACGGAAACCAACTGTGTCGGGGGAAGAGGGGCTTCAGGCTTTGAGGGTCTGTGAGGCTGCCCTTGAGAGCGCCGAGACAGGGCAGGCTGTAGTGATTAAACGTTAGAATTAGTATTGCTGATAAAGTTGAGGCGGTTTTTGTTCTCAGCCATAGTTTGATTTTTTTAGACAAGTTTCTAAGGGTCTAAATACTTGCTCGCATCCATTTCAGGTGAATTTCATGTATCTCACCAGAAAACAGGAGCGGATGATGGCGGGCGAGGAAGGAGTCGCGGTCAGAAAATCCCTTGAGCTCCTAGTGGCGTTAGGAGAAGTGTTCGGCGCAGAGAAACTGGTCCCGGTGGAGTCGGCTCACATCAGCGGGGTCAGCTATAAGAATCTAGGTGATGCTGGAACAGAGTGGCTTGAGGAGCAGGCGGCTATGGGTGCCAAGTGCAGGATCAGGGCTACGCTGAACCCAGCGGGGATGGATATGGAGAAGTGGATGGAGATGAATGTCCCCGAGGAGTTCGCTGTTGGTCAGAAGCGTGTGCTGAAGGCTTTCACTGATATGGGGGTTGAGCCTACATGCACATGCACCCCTTATCTCATCGGTCATGTTCCGAGGCGTGGGACACAGGTGGCGTGGGCGGAGTCCAACGCTGTCTGCTTCGTAAACAGTGTTCTGGGTGCGAGGACAAACAGGGAATCTGGTCCAACGACGCTTGCGTCCGCGGTTACCGGTGTGGCTGCATACTATGGGTATAGGTTGTCTGAGAATAGGAGGCCTGAGAAGATCATTGATGTTAGGGCTGAGTTGGGGTCTAGGCTGGATTACAGTGCCCTTGGGTATGTGACTGGTAAAATAATGAAGTCATCTGTGCCTTATCTGAGGAACATGGGCAGCCCCGATATGGAGTCCATGAAGACCTTTGGAGCAGCATGCGCGACCAGCGGCGGAGTCGCGTTATGGCATGGGGAGGGAGTGACCCCTGAGGCAGAGTGGGCGTCCCAGTACCTGAATGATCTTGAGACCGTCACGGTGGAGAGAAAAGACATGGAGGAAGCTAAGGCGAAGCTGATGAGTGACCCGGATAACCCCACGTATTGTATAGGTTGTCCTCATTGCAGCATCAAGGAGCTGGAGGAGACAGCTGAGCTGGTCAAGGGTAAATCTCTCCATGGGAGGCTCTGGGTCTTCACAAGCAGGGGTGTCTACGAGCAGGCAGAGAAGGCTGGGTTGATCAAGGTTATTGAGGACGCGGGGGGCAGGGTCTACAGGGATACGTGTATGGTAGTGGCGCCTCTGCATGAGATGGGGTGGCAGGGAGTGGGAACAAATAGCATGAAGGGTGGACACTACAGTGTATCTCATGGGTTCCCCACGAGGATAGCTGAGGTGGATAAGCTCATCGAGGAGGCTTCGCGATGATTCTTAAAGGGAGAAGGGTGATGGGTGGAGTCGCTGAGGGTGAGGCATTGGTATCATCTGAGCCTGTGAGCTTCTACGGCGGGGTTGACCCGGTCACTGGCTGCGTCACTGAGCCCGGTCACTGCTGCTGCGGTGAGAATATCACTGGCAAGGTCTTTGTCTTCCCAACGGGTAAGGGGAGCACCGTGGGTAGCTACGTGATTTACAGGATGAAGAAGCTGGGAACAGCTCCAGCCGCCATCATAAACGTGGAGACCGAGGCTATTCTTGCAACAGGGTGCGTTATCAGCGATATCCCATTGGTGGATAAGCTGGACCATGATCCTATTGAGTTGATAAAGACAGGTGCTCGCGTTAGGGTTAGAGCCGACGAAGGCATCGTCGAGATAGTAGATTAGTTTTCTACTTTTCTCTTCTCTAGAATAGACTTCATTATCTTGATCTCTTTGTCGAGTATCTGTTTCTGTTTGCAGAGTTCATCGAGTTTTTCCTCGAGATCGTGGAGCTCCACGTCCTCCTGCATGAGGTTGTAAACCTCGGCGTGACCGTATTTTAGGTGAAAGTCTATCTGGTCTTTCTTTGGTTTCTCGACGCCGCAGAACGGGCATACAAATACTTTGGACATTTGAACCCCTCTAAAACCCTCATGAATTACTCGGTTATGCGTCTATAAATGGTTTTAGTAGCTTATCTGTGTGGAGACAGATGTCTTACCGAATTTGGATTCCGCTGCTTTCCTCACAGCTTCGCGATCCTTCTGCGGCGTGTATACCCGCATGATGTCTAGATAGCCTACCAATGTGTCTCCGAGTGGGCTTTGGCTACTGAAACTAACAAGGTGTTTCTCACCTTCGGGGGTCTCGTTGTATAGAGGTATGTCCTGTGGTTTCTGTTGCCGAGCATAGTAGGGTACGCTGGGGGCTGATGATACGTCTATGATTACGGTGCTGGGGTCTATTTTGGCCTCTTCTGCGATCTCTTGCTCTATGTTTGTCCTGACATTGCCCGTGAGCATCATGTTTACCGTGAATCTGTCTCGGCGATGGACGAGGGTCTCGTAGGCGCATTTGAGGAGCCTCCTATTCTGGAATCCTTGGGTTAGTTGGTAGGCGGTCTTGCTATGTTTGTCCTTTGAGTCTTTAAGGGTCATGAGCATGTGGATGATGCTGCTATCGTCTAGCTTATGGTACTCATCGGCTGTCCGGAAACTGGTTATCCCCAGCTCCTCGTCCCCAAGCTGCATGGCTCTTACAAGCATGGTCTCGGCTGCCCTGACGCTCCTGTGGAAATAGACTGCCTTGAACATCTCGTATCGAGCGATAACCATGGCTTCCAACACGTAGAGAGCTGTGTCTTTCACCGCGAGGCGCCCATCAACAACGTTCATGCTCCTGACTAGCCTATCGATGTCTACCTTGCCATACTCCACGCCCGTGAAGTAGCTGTCTCGTGGGAGGTAGTCCAGTACGTCTGCGCTGAACTGCCCGGCTATTATCTGGTTCATGTACGGTTTTTTGTTCTCATGCTGCCCGATGGAGAGGGTGGACATCTCCTCGGGGTCCAAGCCGTGTTCACGGAGTATGTCGGCTATGGTGGTCTCTTTGATGATCCTTGTGGTCATCTGCTCATGGTTGAGGTCTCGTTTCTGGAGTACCTCCTCGAATAGGTGGCTGAATGGACCGTGGCCGATATCGTGGAGGAGCCCACCCAGCCTTAGTTTCAGCATCTCCTCCTCGGTGATGAGCCCAGAGTTATGGAGCCGCTGAGCGATCTTACCGGCTATA
>CAYUTB010000172.1:0-3760 GCA_964447425.1 uncultured Candidatus Bathyarchaeia archaeon | reverse complement strand
AAACATCTTATAACGGAATCCCTTTTGTTATACTGCGGAAAATTCAAAATCAGTGTTAGACACAAGAATAGCGGCTAACAGGGGAGGGGGGTACCATCTGTAAAGGCGAAACGGGGATGATCCGTGAAAAAGACGCCCCAGAACGGCTTCTTTTCACTCCTGATCAATACAAAAAGTGTCACCTTAACGATTTATACATCACATAACCGCAACCATCAAACATTTTTATCCTCATGAAACCAATAAACATGAACTAATCCAGCAACTAGTTGGGATAACGCTATATTTTACCAGCGTAGTGAAACCGTTATGTCAGTCAAGATCACCCAGATCGAGGGATGGAAACTAAAAGCAGAAGCCGATGGCTTCACGGTAATCAGCGGCAAGTCAGACCTAGATAGCCCAGCCGAGGGGATGAGCCCCGGAAGACTCATGGCAGCGAGTCTCGGGTTATGCACGGGAATGCATCTGGTATCCTACATGCAGAAACACAGCATCGAATACGATGGATTCGAGATAACCTTGGATACTGCCAATGAGAAAAACCCCAGCAGGTGCTCAGGGTTCACCACAAATATCAAGATAAACGCGAAACTAGATGAGGAAACAAAGAAAGGGCTCATTGAGGAAGCTGGAAAATGCTATGTGGGTAACACGATAAAGGCTGGACCCGGAGTCAACATCTGTCTAGTATGTGACTAAAGACTCTCACCGAGCATCCTAGCCTGTTTCAATAATATCTCATTATCTTTCACCGGCTTACTCCCCGTACCAAATGCCTTGATGGAGCCACATATCTCCATGTCCCAGTAGTGAGCCATCCGCTCATTGAGCCACTCCACTACCTCACCATAGACATTAGGGCTATCCCAGCCACAGGAGAACACGCTGATGAACTTGACGCCGTTTGGGAACCGTTTCCGATACTCGACACCATGACTGCCACTATAATAGTACAATCTGTCGATAAACAGCTTGGCCCTAGCGCTGACATGATCATAGTAGATAGGAGACCCCAGAACAAGGGCGCCCATAGTCTCCAAATATGGCATCAGCTTCACAAAGTCATCATCCGGATACACATACCCGTCATCATCGGCGTCAAGGGGATGAATCTGCATCTCACCCATGTAGAACACATGAACCTCATGCCCAGCATCTCTCGCACCAGCAATAACCTCCTCAACTAAACTAGCAGTGTTACCGCTCTTCCTCGGACCCGCTACCAATCCAACTACCTTCATACCTTCTACGAGCCGTCTGCGTTTAATCAAAGTACCTAGAAAAGAGAAAGAAACCAACAATAAAGGCAATATTTCGCTGATCAAAAACGCAAACTCATAGAAGCCCTTTTAGATAAGTATCTAATTCAGTACAGCATTAGACGAAAAAACCTGTACGGTGCACGTCCATATGTCTGTAGACGAGAATAAATTAGATGAACTAGAGGCGCAGGCAGCCGAGCTCAGAAATACTAGAAACACACTATTCGAGCAGATCAAGAAACTCAAAGAAGAAAGAGACCGCCTTAACAAGACAGCTAAAGCCGCCAGAGACCAAGCCCAAAAACATCGAAAAGAAAGAGACAGGATCAATACCAAGATACAGGAGATAAAGCAGACCCTCGGACCACTATTCGATGAATTAGCGGAGAAAAATAATGCTCTCGCAGAGACGGATCGAGCCATAAGAGAGGAATATAGGGGTCTGCCTAGCAAGAATAAGGTGCAAGAGGATCTCAAACGCATCGAGTGGGAGGTAATGACCACACCCACAAGAGAGATGCTTGGGAGAGAAGACGAGCTTATACAGAGATCTGCCAGCCTACGAAGAACCCTCGAAGAGTTCAAGGGAATCGAGAATAAACAGGGCAAGAAGCAGGATTATATCGCGGAAAAAAGGGTCACTGAGACAGAGATCAACGCGCTCAGGGATGAGATAAACAAACTCGCTGAGCAAAGCCAAGAACACCACGAGAGAATGATCGTGTTCTTTGAGCAGGCAGATAAAGACAAGAAAAGAGCAGATGAGATCCACGGTAACTACGTGGAAAAAATAAAGCAAGTGGAAGCAATCAAAGAAGACCTCAACCTGATCTTGCCAGAAGTAAACGCCATAAGAGACGGACTCAAAGCATCAGACCTCAAAATCTCTGAGCTCAGAAAGATGAATACCCAGCAACGAGCCGAGGCGATGAAACAATCAGCCCTCAGAAAGATGGAGAACGGGGACAAACTCAGCTTCGAGGATCTCCGCCTCATCTACGGCGAAGAAGACGACGAGGAAGATTAAATATATCGCCCCATAAAGGGGGCTTGATTTTCTATAAAATTAGACCCTGAGTACTGGGCACGTCATGCAGTGGATTCCACCCATGCCTTTCCTCAGCTCCTCACCCGGGATCTGAACCACATCGATCCCACGCATCTTACACTCCTGCATAACCCGGGGATTACCAGTATAATGGAAAGCAAGGTCCTTATCAACCGTTAAGAAGTTAGCCGCCATATCGAAGCACTCCTGATCAGTTATCTCCAAAATATCCCAGTTCTCCTCCCGGAGCCACTCAGTGAAGCTCCCCTCCCACTTATCATCTCTGGTCCTGAAGACCGCTGGAACCCCCTCCATGACCTCGGGGTGAATCAAGGCTACCTTTCCAGGCAACTCACAGAACTCGCCGTCGATGTGAACGATACCCTCAGGCATGTTAAGCTGCACCCAGAGATCAACCAAGTTACTATTCAACAAATAGTCACCCATCTGATCCAGTGCCCCCTGTGTTGAACGATCACAGAGCCCAGCAGCCGCTGTGCGCCCCTCAAGCAGAGCAAAACCACCACCCTCAAAACTATCAGGCGCCTTCATCTCCAAAGCAACAGGAACCCCATTCGCCTCATGAGCCGCCTTAATAACAGGAGTCTCAACCCTCCTGCTCGGCAAACCCATCCTGAACAACAAGGCACCATTATTTGTCATGGTGCTACTATCCCTGACAAACACGAGGTTAGGAGCCCTATAACTCTGCTCAAGCGCCACCTTGTTATCGGCGAGTAAGTCACGTACAAGAAGAGTCTCTACGCCCGCCTCCCGCAGGGCATCCACCAGCTCCTGATGGTCACTGATGAAGCGCTTAATGTCAACAGGTTGATCAAAGTGATGAGCAACAGGGTCAGCGTTAGCCAACTCCAACTCTTTCCCCGGGTGATGAACCATAACCCGTCTCAGGGCACCTGATTCATGGTTAATCCCAAAATTAGGCATAACATACCCTACCCGGAAACAACATAAAACAGTATGCAGAGTTAGTTTCAGCTAAACTAATCGGACTTAGCCGCCTTCTTATCAGCCTTAGCCTTCCGCTTCAGAGCAGCATCAGTCTCTTCCTCAGAGTTACGATACTTACGCTGCCCATCCTCATCCTTATAGCCCACAACCCGCTCATCCTGAAACATGTTCTTCAGCAGACTGTATGCTTTCTTCTCGGTGATCTCCAGCGCCTCGGCTACCTCTTTCAATGACATAGATTTCTCAAGCAATAATACGCCGATCTTGTTACGTTGTGTTGATGCGGACATGGTTCTCAGAAACAAGATACGAGGTATTTTATTAAAAAACTTGGCGTACAAAAACCCCACAAGGGTATTTAAAGAGAACAAAAAACAGTCACCAACCAACAAAAAACAATACAAACAAAGAAGCAACCCCGAACCCCACACCAACGCAAATTAAGCACCATAAATCAAACCCAACAAATAAACAA
>CAYUTB010000171.1:0-3776 GCA_964447425.1 uncultured Candidatus Bathyarchaeia archaeon | reverse complement strand
CTATTGCCAAGATTAGAGCAGCCAAGGGCAGTATCGGGAACTGGTTAGGTGAGATGAGATTAATCACCTGATTTGTTGAAGAAGATAGATAATTTCCCTGCCCAGCGTAGTAGGCTCGCAGGGTAAGTTGCCCCTTTGTTTTAGGTAGTTTTAGACTGACTTCCGCTTCACCAAGTGGGTTTGTCTGAACCAGCTTGAAGGCTGTCTGATTACTATACCGATATGTGAGATTCACCAGCTGGGCACCGAGAGGTCCCCCCATGTCATCCAGCAGCTTAACCGAAACACCGATACTCGTGTCTCCCTGAGCCGAGTTAGGGGCTGAAAGGGTCAAAAGGGTCTTGGCTTTCACAGAGGCATATGTTCTGGTTATCTCATCCACACTAGGGATAGTTACACTCATAGGGGTTGGGCCAAGAGGCGTTTCAGCTGGTATGCTCTGGGTTATGAAGAATTCTCCAGCCTCATTGGTTACGCTGCTGGTCTCTTTCCCTAGGAGACTCAGGGTGATGGGCTCGTTCACTCCGGGTATAAAGCCTGCCTGTACTCTTCCCCGGATAGTGGCTCTTTCTCCCCGTGCTAGTATCGTCTCCGGGGGCAGAGTAGCTTGGAAAGAGACGGAGTTTATCATAGTTGAAGTGGTTGCACCGAACGCGTAATCTGCGCCATCCCAGCTGAAGGTGATCTCGACTGCTCCTTCGGGGGAGGTGTTTTTGAATTTAAATTGTCCGTTTTTATCTGTTATATGGGTTGAGGTCTCCGAGTCTACCTCCACTATGCACTGAGCATATGGGATAGATGTGTTAGTCTTGGAGTTTACCAATGTGGATAACACCTCATAGGGTTTACCAGCCACAACAACAGAAGGAGCATCGATAATGAAGGCGGTCTCGGTGTACGCCACAATGGGAGGATCGCTCCAAGAATCCATGTATGTGTCATCCCCGATTGTGTGGACATCAACCATATACTCGCCCCCCGGAAGACTCCCCGGGAAAACACATGATATATTATAGACTCCTTCAACAACTACCCCGCGCCCAGCCAATACACCGGATTTAGCCTTATCCTGCTTCAGATAAACCAAGACATCAAGCCCATTCAAGGCGCCACCCAGTTCATCCACCACGGAGCCAGCCACGATAAACGCGCCGCCAACAGAAACCACCTCATCCTGATATGTGATATTAGTAAATGTTGGCACCAAACCGTAGCTCTGATTGACAATCGGCTCAGCAGCTGGGGTAGCGTCGAAGATAATCCAGCCAATATCATTGAAAAGGACCTCGGTGTAGGCGTGAGCCTGAAGCGTATCGACATCCTGAACCTCTACGTTGGGGTTGATGAGCCACCCCGTAACAAGTCTGGCGGGTAACCCAATGCTTCTCGCCAAAAGAGTCAAAGCTGAGGCATAGTCAGTGCATATTCCTTGCTGCTCATAGAACAAGAACCACACAACCGGGTCAACATCCGATGGAGGATCCGCCGCCGACATGTTGTATGGGTAATTTGCTTTTAGATGCTCGCTGAGAGCCTTGACCTTGTTATAGGGTGATGACTCGTACATGGTGATGGGTTCAGCAAGAGACTTGAGCCTAATCTCCAATGCTTCAGGTATCTGAACATAGGACTCAACCACATATGGCGTCGAGTTAACCAGAGTCTCATCAGGGAAGACGTACTCGTTACCAATCACTTGATACGGGGTTGAGAAAAGAGCATCTGCCTTGAACAGCTTCTGATCCGGGTAAAATGTAAGGGGATCATATGCGTTGATCTGAACAGGGTTCTGAGGTCCCGGAATATACCACTGGAAACTGCTGCTGGGCTCGATAATGTAGCTATGCTCATAAACTGACTCATATCCTGTGACTGAGTTCTGAATAATCTGACCATCATACTCTATTGGCAGACCCGGGCTGATGTACCATGACCCATTATAGTACTCACCTACTCCATCACGGAGATAACTGGAGCCCGTCACCCCATATATTCTGAACACGCGTTCTTGTGGAACATTGAGGTCTTCGGGGTAATCGAAGTCGAGATCATCCAACGGGTTATCTCCCTCTGACAGGTTCAGATCAGGTATCTGACCAATCATATCAGCGATATCAGAGGGGGGAGTAGCGTCAAAGATAATCCACCCAAGGTCCTCGAAAGGTATCTCAGTAAACGCATGACTCTGAATGGGATAAACCTCCTGAATAGGCGCCAGAGGATCAATATAGTATCCCCCAACTAGACGAGCGGAGAAGCCTAGACTCCGAGCCAGCATTACGAGAGCCGTGTTAAAGTGGCTGCAAACCCCCTCACCTGACTCGAATAGGAAATATTCGAGGGGGTCAACTCCGGGCGGAGGATCAGCGGCGGATAAATTATAATCATAATATGACTCAAGGTACTGCTCTAGGGATAGTATAGCCTCATAGTCGGTGGTGGTGTTTTTTGTGATCTGCTCCGCTAATGTTTTCAGGTCTTCGTCTAGGTAGTCAGGTACCTCAAGATACTGAGGTATCGCCTCCACCTGAGACGCATTCATCAACGCTTCACTATACTCATACAGGATGTACTCAATCTCATAGGACCCTGGAACATCAGGCACCTGAAATATCTGCTGATCTTCGAAGAACTGGGCGGGGTTGCTCAGATTCAGATGAATAGGGTTCTGAGGCGTAGGCAGATACCCCATCGTATCCGCCAAAGGTGTGATGGTAATATTGTACTGTTCATAGTCGGTCCAGAGGTCAACGTTGAGACTCAAGGTCTCACCCTCATATGTTACAGACTGGGTCAGCGAGGTGTCCCATGTTCCACTATAGTAGTCATCATAGGTTTGAAGCCTGAGGTACTCGGTGTTTGTTTTACCAAGTATACTGAGAAGAGGCTTAGGGTCGATGTTGCCTATATCAAGCTCCGGGATTTTTAGTCTAGTCTGCTCGGGGTTAATCGGAAGATCAATGTCAGGTAACTCAAAGGGAAGATCAGGTCGCTCAAATTCGTCTAAGGGAGGAACCTGACTCAATGACTGGATTGAAAACGAGATCAATAAAACAGCAAGTATAGTACAGGCTAGGATCGCTATGGTCTTCGGCTGCCTGTACATATATTCACCAAGTCTTTGGTTGAGCCACTCGATATAAGACTTCTAGAATAGGAACACATAGAATCAGAACTGATCTATGAAAGAGATGTTATCCCCATCTTTCACGGATATACTCAGATGCCTCACTGATACTGAAAGGCCTCGATGTATTACCAGTGCGGACATAGAACTCCTGTTTTCCATTATTTGTGAGGAACGCCGGCTTAGGGCAAGGATAAACATTTACTTGACAGAGGTCCTTACCGATAACATTGTGAAAAACTACTCCAATATACGGCAGATAATAGTTGCCGATACAGTTAGAGATCAATCCTAGCAAGTGGTTTTCAAAGCCATCCCTGTTCTGATGGCGAATAACTAGGTAATCGTTCTCGATGCCAACGACTTGCTTATCATCGGTTAGTCCAATTAGCAGGGTTCCGCCTTCAGCGTTATGGAATGCACATATGGTCTTCAATACCACGAGCTCAAGGGCTTGATTCACCTGTTTGGTGTTAAGATCGTATCTTAGGCTCGATTTGAACTCCAGATGCTGTCCCTCACATAGGTTCAACAACTCAAAGATATCATCAACAATGCCAGCGCCTGAGTCCCTATCTTTAATATTCTCAACGAGCTCAGGCTGTCTATTCGCAATGTCTGTGAGGCTAATGATGCCAGCCAGTGAATC